>LUSA01000001.1 GCA_001629235.1 Marine group II euryarchaeote REDSEA-S43_B8
GGGGATACCGGTGCCATGAGTCTGCAAACCACCAGTAGAACCTCATGCAAGGTGTGCTGGCACGCTCTCTTGTCGTTGCTATCTGCCTCATCCCATAGCCTCCTTCTTGATCTACGGACGTACCAATTTGAGAGATCGTTGACAACGAAGTCCTCCAACCCCCTTCCTGCCTTGTGGAAGTCCCATGAGGCGAAGTTCGAGTGATAGTCATCGGCCATCTCGGTGACCTTGGATAGTATCCAACGATCCAATGGACTCCTTTCACCAACTGGAACGAAGCCAGAGTCTTCATCAGGATCGAAACCATCCAGGGCCGCATAATCGGCATGGAACCTGTAGACGTTCCAGAGGGTGAGGAACATCTTTGCGTACGACTCCCGAACTCCATTGGGATCAAAATTGGTAGGGGACCATGGTGCGCTTTGTGTGGTCATGTACCACCTGATGGAATCGGCTCCCTCCTTGTTGAAGTGGTCCCAGGGGTTCACAACGTTTCCTCTTGATTTGCTCATCTTCTTTCCGTCCTTGTCCAGTATATGCCCCAAGGATAGGCATCTTCGGAAGCAAGGCTCATCGAACACTGTGGTTGCAACCGCAAGTAACGAGTAGAACCAGCCTCTAGTCTGGTCTACGGCCTCGCAGATGTAGTCTACTGGGAACGATCCTTCGAACAATTCTTCGTTCTCGAATGGATAGTGCCACTGTGCGAACGAAGCACACCCCGAATCGAACCAGCAATCCATGACATAGGGCTCCCTGACCATCTCGCCTGAGCATTCTTTGTTCGTACACACCAATTTCACGTCGTCGACATATGGCCGGTGTAGTTCCTGTGGAGCAGGGGAGTCTTCGGTACTCATCGAATTCATCTCCTCGATGCTTCCGACGCAGTGCTCGGCCCCGCAATCGGGGCAGATCCATACTGGAATGGGAGTCCCCCAGTACCTCTCCCTACTGATGGCCCAGTCCTTGATGTTGGATAGCCACTCGCCCATCCTCTTTGTCCCAGTCCACTCAGGGGCCCATTCGACGCTAGAGTTGTGAGAAAGAATCTGGTCCCTGACAGCCGTCATCCTGACGAACCAGCTGTCCATTGCATAGTATAGAAGAGGGTGGTCTGTCCTCCAGCAATGGGGATAGTCGTGAGTGTAATCATGCTCCCTGTACAAAAGTCCCCGGTCATCCAGTAGGCTGATGATCTCGTCATCGCAGTCCTTCACGTATCGTCCATCTAGATTCTCATGGACTCCAGAAACGAAAGACCCGTCCATACCAACTGTGTGCTGTGCCGGGAAACCGACCTCCATCCCTAACCTGTAGTCATCCTCACCGTACATCACAGCAGTATGTACCACCCCTGTTCCATCGGTGGTGGTAACGAAGTCCGCCGAGACTATCGTCCAAGCTGACTCGGATGATCCCCTGTCAATTGCACCTGGGAATAGGGGCGTGTATGACTTTCCAACAAGAGTCGAGCCCGGGAATTCCTCTATCACGTCGGCATGATTTCTCATTACGTTCCCAATAAGGTCCTTGGCCAATATCAGTTCCTCGCCAACTTCGCCCCCTCCGCGTCCTTCCCATGACTCGGAGGCCGGCTCAGTGATTCTCACTCTGCAGTATGTCACATCTGGTCCAACGGCCAATCCGACGTTTCCAGGGAGAGTCCACGGAGTGGTAGTCCATGCAAGAACTGAAGCATCGTCATCTTCTAGTCTGAACTTAACGAACACTGCGGGTTCCGTGACTTCCTTGTATCCCTGTGAGACCTCGTGAGTTGAGTAACTCGTTCCAGTCTGAGGGCAATAAGGAAGCACCTTGTGTCCACGGAACAATAGTCCCTTCTGGAACATCTGCTTAAGTGACCACCATGCCGATTCTATGTATTCATCATGCAGAGTGACGTATGGGTCCTCCATGTCTACCCAGAAGCCCATCCTCTCGGTCATCTCCCTCCATGCCTCTTCGTAGGTCCAAACGCTCTCCTTGCATTTCTTGTTGAATTCCTCCATACCAAACTCCTCAATGGCCTCATTCGACATCAGATCTAGCTGCTTCTGAACCTCTATCTCTACAGGGAGCCCGTGCGTATCCCATCCGCCCTTTCTCTCCACCAAGTGCCCCTCCATAGATTTCCATCTACATACCATGTCCTTGAATAGCCTGGATAGGACGTGATGAATTCCTGGTCTGCCATTGGCGGTTGGTGGTCCTTCCAGGAATGTGAATGGCGAGTCCTTTTCCCTCCTACATTCTATTGATTCGGAGAATGTTGACTCCTTCTCCCAGATCTCCATGAGAGAACTCTCCAGTGAAACTGGATCGAGTTCTCCGGGGGATGAGGGGACTGTCATCGGCCATTCGGACCTGTGAGTTCGTCTTGAACTTGAGGGGGAGCTAGTCGGAGAGGAAAGGTCGTTAATTGCAAGACTTCAAATGCCCAATGCGCTGGTAATTATCATGGCAGAGACTGTTCGACTAGATGTCGGAGGGATGACCTGCGATGGCTGCTCAAACAGGGTTAAGGAATCTCTAGAGGCGTTATCCGGAGTGGTCTCGGCGGACGTTAGTCACGAGGACGGAGTTGCTGAAATTAGTCACTCGGGAGTTTCCAGAGACGATCTAAGTACCGCTGTGAGATCGGTGGGATATACCGTTGATGGTCAAGGAGAAGACTTCCACTGGAGGGATTCGGCTGTCTGGTGGCAGTCTGCTAACAACACGAAGTGGTGCCTAATCGGATGTAGTATCGGTGACTTCGGAACAATAGCGGCTTTCCAGTTCATATTCACAGATTCTGGGTGGAGTGCGATGATGATTATGGCACTGGCGATGTTCAACGGGATAATGACTTCAATAGCTCTAGAGACCTTCATCCTTCTAAGCCAGATGCCTCTATACGAGGCATTTAGGGTGGCAATTGGAATGTCGCTTATTTCGATGATATCAATGGAGGCAGCGATGAATGTGACTGATTTCGTGCTCACGGGAGGTGCTAAGTTGACATGGTGGGTGATTTTACCCATGCTCATCGCGGGTTTTCTCACACCTTGGCCTTACAATTACTGGAGACTGAAGAAATTCGGAGTTGCCTGTCACTGAGGTTTCAGCATGGTGGACTGGGGTAAAGTTGCCAATGACATTTCAGATTGGATATCCGACTACGCCCATAGAAATGGTTTGGAAACGCTAGTTGTGGGAGTTTCTGGGGGGATAGATTCCGCAGTCACATCTACACTCTCTGCAATGACGGGAATAAGGACAATAGTGGTCAATATGCCCATCCACCAGGATGAGGGCCAGTATGATCTCGCAAACCTCCATATTCAGTGGTTAGTGTCAAAATGGGGAAATGTGGAAAGATCGAAAATAGATCTATCGAACACTTATGACGAATTGTGTTCTGATTTGGATAGTCAAAAAGTGACCGAATTATCCCTGGCTAACTCTAGAGCAAGGCTGCGAATGACCGCTCTGTTTGCTGTTGCGGGTTCCAATAATGGGATAGTAGTAGGGACTGGAAACAAGGTAGAAGACTTCGGAATCGGCTTCTATACTAAATATGGAGATGGAGGAGTAGATATCTCACCAATTGCTGATTTGTACAAATCTGATGTTTACGCGATGGGAGAAGAACTGGGAGTAATCGGGGAGGTTCTGGAAGCTGCTCCTACAGACGGCCTGTGGAACGACGGGAGGACTGACGAAGACCAGATAGGGGCAACTTACGAGGAGATTGAGTGGGCAATGAAAGAGTCTACCGAACCGAAAAGAGTGGATCTATCTGAACGCCAAAGGAAGGTGTTGGATATCTACCAGAGGCTGAATAAATCAAATTCGCACAAAATGGATCCGATTCCGGTTTTCAAATTATATCCGGACGAATGAGGCTAGGTTATGGAGGAAGAAGAGTTTTCTCCGGTCTACGTGAGAAAGGCTCGAAAGCCCTACAGCGGCATGGTTCTAGATTCGATATTCGGACTTCTCATCAGGTCAGTAGGGGCAATTGTGATAGTGGGAATACTTCTGATGCTCGTTCCTCTGCTGCTATGAGTCATTTCCCTCTTTTGTCTTCCACCTTTTTCTTGTATGCAGCATCTGAGTCTTCGGACTTCCACCCCTCCAGATACAATCCACCTGTCTTGTGGACGCCACCGATTACATTTCCCTTCCTGGGCTTCCTAAAGAGATCCTTCCTCTCAGAATGTCTGCTGAATGCCTTGGGCATGCCATCATCTCCTCTCTCCTGGCCAGAAAGGGAGTATGCCCGCCATTCGGCGGTTGGCCCGCTTCTCTTCTTTTTTACTGGTTCTTCCGACTGATCCGGCAGGGCTATTGCGAGCATTAACGCGAGTGAAAACAACAGTGAATCGGCTTGACTCCATCGAGTAGTTGCCGTCACTACAGCTAGGGGAGGAAGAGTTGTTTGGATCGAAGCAAAACTGGCCTATGTATATCATATCGGTGACATCTTCCCTTTGAGTGGAAACTTCACAAGCTGGGTAATGGAAGTCCTCTCCCGATTCATTCAGAAGTGAAATCTCGACTGAAAAGCAATCGTCCCAAAGACCATCTCCATCCGAGTCATTGTATGTCCCATAGGTGTAAACAGCCCATCCATTGTTGGACTCGGAGTCGGTTTGCTCGAACAATAGGGTTGTCTCCGTTCCAGAGAAGAAGAACTGTACCTCCGGATTATCATCAGTCGAGTCGAGAAGAGGGATTGGGGTTCCAGTACCGAAGAAGAGAATTCCAATGAACAGTAGAGATCCTGAGATTGCGAAGGTTGCATTTGTTGCTGGATGCATGGTGATTACCAGTCTCCGGAGTACTTAGGCACTCAAGTCAGTTGTGTCGCAAGGAGGAAGGATAGTAGCCAAATTCTAGCCATCCTCTTCCGTCTCCTCGGGGCTTTTCGAGAAAAGGATACTTTGAACAAACACAGGAATGAGGCGATTCCGAATCCTCCCGTCACCAGAAATGCTGATTCTCCTAGTGCCCACGAGGAATTCTCCAAAGATCCTGGGCCAGTAGATTTTCCTGCGTGCATCATTGCCAATGTTACCAGGCTTGTCAACTGCCCAACAATCAGCATTGATGCAGAAGCGTCTGCGAATGGCTCGGCCCATTTACTCGTTCTTGGCCTAATTCCTGATTTGGTCCCTGATCTCTGCTCCTTGTATGATGATTCATCGCGATTTGACCACCTAGATCGGGGCGATATTCCCATAAATGCCCATAATAGTGCAATATATTGGCTTGTTGATTAATCATAACATACTCAAACCACCTCTCATCGGCTCTTAACGTGGAATATCTGGAGTTAGTCGGGACTGCATCTCTGAGTCTTTGTGGGCTTGCCACTTTCCTCTGGATGGCCATAGGATCTCTGTCGAAGACAACTAGAAGCGAGATATTAGCTCAGAGGCTGATCTCTGTGATTTGCCTATCTTCGGCTGTACTTCTTTTCGCATTGCACTATTCTGGAGGAGAGATATGGGGATCAAAGAACATTGCAAGGCCATTTGCAGTGATTGCGGTAACGATGGCAGTTGCATCGGTCATGAACATAAAGGGAAAAGATGTCCAAGGGGAGGCGAATCCTCACAATATCATGAAGAAAAAAAGGGACGAAGATTAGTCACTCTGAATTTAGTTTGTCGTTAATGAAAGAACGCATGTAGTCTGGTAGTTCTCCATTAACGAAAACTACATCCTGAACCTGATCTAGTTTCATCAGAGAGTAGAAAATCTGCATGGCGGTCATCGGAGTGGCACTGCAACCGGTACATCCACCCTCCAATGAGATCATTATTACCCCATCAGTGGTATCTACGACGTTTACCACTCCATCATGGGCGTCTAGAACGGCCTGGACGGGTCCGACGGAGTCAAGGATGAGTTGTTTGTCGACCATGTTGTTGTCCCCTTGAGGGGCGGGGGTCTTTCAAAGAATTGCCTCCTCGGAGTGTCGTGAGCAGAGTTACGCGAGTTATACTAATCGACCTCCTGGTCGAAAGATCGGAGTTTGGTCATGGCGGTAATCAAGAGGTGATTCAGCCTATTGCGGAGAGGAGTGCGGCGGAAGTCCTCCTAGTGACTCCGCAAATGCAGTCCGAGGAAGCTGGTTTACGCGCTCAAGAGCAATGGCTAGTCGGGATCTCAGAGAATGACGTACCTAATTGGGACTATGAGTATCCATTCTGGGAAGAGTGTAGGATGGAGATGCATGGGAATGAGGTGGTCTTCAGGAGGATAGCAATGCCATTGCATGGAGACGATGAAATGACTCGAGATTGGGTTCGGTCCATTGGGCCAGATGCAGTAGTCTGCAGCGGCTCCAGAAGAAACGTGACAATGTGGGAAGAGTGGATGAGTGGCGGGGGGTCTCTGATGAGGTGCTCATCGAGAATGGGCATTCCCACGCTCGGAATCTGCTTCGGCCACCAACTTCTATGCCACGCCCTTGGAGCTAGCGTAGAAAGAGCAGAGTCAATGTCCAGCGGAGTCTGGGAGCTTACACTCAATTCGCGTGGCTCCTCTGACGAATTGTTTGCTAGTAGAGGAAGCGGTGAAGGAGGAGCCCCCGTAGCGTTATACTCCCACCAGGATCATGTTACGACCGTTCCAGAGAGTTGCTTGCTACTTGGCTCGGCTGAACATAACAGAGTTACCGCAGTTCGGGTAATGGGCGATAATGGCAGAGAGCTTCCTGCATGGGGGGTTCAATTCCACCCCGAAGCAGCCAAAGCGAGGGTGGAAAGAGCCTTCGATTGGGGCCATATTTCTGAGGAAGAAATGGTTGCATTCCAACGTGAACACGACGGAGCTGGGGTTCTGAATTCGTTTGCCTCGGTTGTTCATGCAAATATTGACTAAACAGCAGAGGCAGTTTTACGATTGGATTTGGATTAAATAGAGCACTCGATTCGGCGAGCCGAACTGATGGTGTAACTATGGATGGAGAACAACTAGGGATGATAGGGATTGCAGCGGGTCTTTTCGGACTTGTAGTTGCATTTTTCCTATACAACAAGGTGAATTCAATAAAGATCGAAAACGAGACGGTAGCGAAGATCACTGAGCGAATCTATGATGGTGCGATGGCTTTCCTGTGGGCTGAATACAGGTTGTTATCAGGATTCATTGTAGTAGTTGCTGTAGCCCTTCTCCTAGGAGGAGAAGAAAACGGCCTCGGGTTTGAGACCATGATCGCATTCATTATTGGGGCGATATGCAGCGTAGCCGCAGGATTCTCCGGAATGCGATCTGCGACTAGTGCGAACGGTCGAACTGCTCAGGCTGCAGCCGATGGTGGCCAATCAGCCGCACTGACCACGTCATACAACGGAGGTGCAGTGATGGGTCTGGCCGTAGGAGGTCTGGGTCTAGCCGGCATCTCTCTGATGTACTACCTTACTCAAACTGAGTTCCTAACAGTTGAAAACATTGCAGGATTCGGCATGGGTGCCTCTTCAATAGCACTATTCGCAAGAGTTGGAGGTGGCATTTACACCAAGGCAGCAGACGTTGGTGCGGACCTTGTTGGAAAGGTTGAGGCGGGAATTCCCGAGGACGATCCTAGAAACCCTGGCGTGATTGCAGACAACGTCGGGGACAACGTCGGAGATGTTGCGGGAATGGGCGCCGATATCTTCGAGTCATTCGTTGGTAGCATTATCGCAGCAATGGTGATCGCAGCAGCTAGTGAGGACCTTCTAGGGCCTGACTACGTAATGATTCCAATCGTTCTGGCAGTAGTTGGGTACATTGCTTCCATTATTGGCGTATTCTCCATTACTGCAATGCAGAACATGGATCCAGGAGCAGCACTGAGGAATACCACTTTCATAGCCGCTGGACTTTTCATCGTAGGCGGATACTTAGCCCTGGACTACCTTGAGTTGCCCACCAAGGTAATCCAAGCTGTGGCAATAGGTTCTCTTGTAGGGATTCTAATTGGACTGGTTACTGAGTACTACACCGGAATAGAAGATGTATTCTTCTTCAAGGTACAGGCAATCCCCTACATCGGGGAAGCAAGCAAGACCGGCAGCGCGACCAACGCCATCGCAGGATTAGCAGTAGGGATGCAGTCGGTGTTCATTCCAGTCCTACTGATGGCCGCAGGAATCTTCGGAGCAAACCATGTGATGGATGGCGGAGATCCGGGGCTGTATGGGATAGCAATGGCGGCTATGGGGATGCTAGGCACAGTTGGCGTTACCATGACAGTGGATGCCTATGGCCCTGTAGCAGACAACGCCGGTGGAATTGCTGAAATGTCTGGTCTAGGCGATGATGTCAGGGAGATCACAGATGGGCTCGACTCAATTGGGAACACGACCGCAGCAATAGGCAAGGGATTCGCGATTGGAAGTGCTGCTTTGACTGCCCTCGCTCTTTTCGCCGCATTCAAGACCAGTGCTAATCTTGAGGCAGCAGATCTGAGCCTGACTGAGCCGATGGTAGTAATCGGACTCCTAATCGGGGCTGCCCTACCATTCGTTGTCGCAGCTATGACCATGAAGTCAGTTGGGAGAGCAGCCGAGGACATGATAACCGAGATTAGGAGACAGTTCAAGGAAATTGACGGCCTTCTGGAGGGTCGCGAGGGAGTTGAGCCAGACAGTGCAACCTGCGTGGACATCTCCACCAAGGCGGCCCTAAGGGAGATGGTGCTACCAGGCGTAGTGGCCGTATCGAGTCCTGTAGTCATTGGTTTACTACTAGGTAGCGCGGCACTGGGTGGAACTCTGGCAGGGGCTACTGCTAGCGGCGTCCTGATGGCGCTATTCATGGCAAACGCAGGAGGAGCATGGGACAACGCCAAGAAGGCAATAGAGCAAGGACATATTGAGGGCGCTGCTAAGGGCGACGAAGCTCACAGTGCTGCTGTAGTGGGAGATACCATCGGAGACCCATTCAAGGACACTAGCGGCCCATCTCTGAACATACTGATCAAGCTGATGAGCATAGTCAGCGTTGTTATTGCTGGAATGCTGACAAAGGGCGGGGAACTAGGCACTCTTTGAGACGAAACTAAAGAGCGTCAGACTCTTGATAGGTCGGCTCTAGCGTAGGGCATGGGCCCGCATCGCGCGTTGGCAATGACCGTGGTTATTCTTTCGTTCTCCCTCGCCGGATGCACCGGAGGGTCCTCAGGAGTAGGAAGCACTGGGTCCGACGAGATTGAGGTGCCTACGTGGGAGACGGGAGACTGGTGGCTGTACACATTCTCAACCCCGGACTACAGCGACGATACTGCAAGGCTAGTTGTAGCAAGTACCAGCGAAGAAGACGGGACTGCGTACATGTTAGCGATTTCTAGCCTGACTGAAGCAAGGAGACATGCCGTACTGAACCACAACCCTTTCCTTGGCAGGATTACCCACTCCGATCTAGGTGCTTTCGAAAACGGAGCCCCCCAGCAAGTGCTCAGTTTCCCAATGGAGCAGGGAGACTCATGGTCATTCACCCTATTCTCAATGGAGTGGAGTGCTTTCGTTTCCGATATAGCAGGCAGTACTGCAATAGTAATCGCCAACTCTGATGATGGTTCGAGGCTAGATTACGTTTTCGACAGCGAAATTGGATTCTTCCAGTCATTCACATGGAAGGATGCTTCAGGGACATCGAACCTTAGGATGATGCTGTCTGACTCGGGTTCTGGGCACACTGGCGACGTCTACTTCGTTAGAGGGGGGGACCTCTTCAGCGAAACATGGGAAGACCCGGGCAATGACATTGAGTTTAGGGACACTTTCCTCGTCAACGACCATCCTAGTGATGGGGACTGGGATGAGATGATCTACTTCATGGACGCAGAATGTGGTTCTGGTTCATCCATTTCCTTTACGCTGAGGGACCATATGTCAATCTCAGTACTTGAGAGGATTTGGGGGCCAGGAGCTAGTGAGATGGGCACTCTGGGCACCATTCCCTATCCTTCTGGCGAATACACCCTAACTGCGACCTTCACGGGTGGATCGACTTTCCTAAGAGTCAGAATTGCCGGTGGAATCACGCAGTCCTGGACACTCTAGAGGTATTCCAGAAGGTTGTCTGAACCCCCCACGAATACGGGGGCGTCTCCTCGTAAATCGAAAACCACAGGGACCGTCCTATGACCAGTCTCCATCACCACTTCCTTTCGAAGGCCTTCGAAGTTATCCAGATTCACTTCGAAGTAAGTTAGTCCCTTGGAATCTAGGGTTCTGAAAGCCCGAGTGCAGTATGGGCATATTGTCTGTGTGAAGACCAGGAAGTCTTCATCCGTGCCTTCCAGAATTTCATGCACTCGCGACAGGCTGCTCGCCCCCTTCTTCGGTATCCCACCATGGGGATTCCCCTAGGTCATCGAATTCATCGTCACCGTCCCATCTACCTTCGAGCACGCGATCAGTCTCATTCTCGTCTATGAAGAGTAGGAAGAAAGTGGTGACGAGGGTCAGAGCAGCACCTATGTAGATTGCAGATGTGTAGTTGAAGACGGATATCATCCTCTCTGTCAGTGTGTATGCGAAAACGACCGAGGTATTCAGGATGGACATGTATGCTGTGAACTGGGTCCCTTCTACCTTGCTCCATGTTAGCCTCATACATAGAGAAATAATGCAAATCAGGGCGATTCCAGCAACGAAGTACTGGCCTATCAGGTATATTGTCATGACCAATGTGTTCCCCCACATGGGCTCTAGGAAAGCAAAGGTGGCATTCGCCAGGGCCAGCACCAGGAATGAGACCATCGCTACTCTGCGAATCCCAAACTTGTCTCCGAGGATCCCGCCGATTATCTGCCCCGAAACTGAGCCGAGCAAGGCGATACCACCTACTATCCCATTGTACTTCTGTTGGGACCAGCCTGCCTCATTGATGAAGATGTCAACGTAAATCGGGCTGGTGAAGTAATACAGCTCACCGAGTAGGCCCGCTATAACCAGCAGGAATGCGGATCTGACTGAGAAGGCCTTGGTGAGGTAGAACGAAGTTCTTGCTACAGTTTTACTGACAGACTCTGGATCGAAACGGCCGTTTCCAGGCAGATAATTGGATAGTGCACCAATTGGAGCGAGGATCAGCAAAATCGGGTTTGGCATAGCATCCTCTGATTGTGGTGAAATGAACCTTGACCTCCCCAACGAAATCACTGATAGAAGAATCAGTGCGAGGCTGATCCTATTTGTTCCAGACCACGGCCTTAGGTTAAATCCGAGGATTTGTTTTGCCTCTAGGGCAGGGAATCCTATTCGGACGTTCTTTCCGAAGCCCCAGTCTACCGTGAAGACATCCATCACGAATCCGAATAGCCAGATACAGGCTCCCGAAACCGCGAGGAAGGAGGAGATTGATACTCGCTTGTTGGCAATACTGTAGCCGACTATTCTTGCTACTCGGAACTCTTCCTCTTCCTCCCATGGGGCCTCTTCTGAGTCATCCACCACCTCTGCGACCAATGCCCCTGAGTCTGTACTTGAATCGAGCGAGTCTATGACATCCGTAGTTCTTGACCATGGGAACAGTTGGACGCCTGGCTTCTCGACCATGAGAAGTGGCACCATTATGATGAATGCGAGCATCACTAATTGCGCGGCTATTACTCCAGAGATTCCTATCTTGGTGATTA
Source organism: Marine group II euryarchaeote REDSEA-S43_B8 (assembly GCA_001629235.1). Lineage (GTDB taxonomy): Archaea > Thermoplasmatota > Poseidoniia > Poseidoniales > Thalassarchaeaceae > UBA36. The sequence continues at coordinate 11,627 of LUSA01000001.1, forward strand.
ATACCCCCAGGACTGCCCCTCCGAAGATGATTCCAACCCTCTTTGCGGCGAACATGAGCCCGTTCACCCTGGCTACCTCATCGGGCTCGAGGACCTCCACTGCGAGAGCATCGGTTGCCACATCCTGCAGGGACGAGAATATGT
>LUSA01000010.1 GCA_001629235.1 Marine group II euryarchaeote REDSEA-S43_B8
CTCGATGAGTCGCAACAACTCTGGACTATCGTGGGATTCACACAGGGGGATGATCAGATAAATTCTGAGCAAGGCGTTAAAATCAGATTCTTGCACGGAAATACTTCCACAAGAATCGAATTATTGGAACCATTAGGGGACGATACCCCGGTCGGGAAGTTCATTTCCAAGAATGGACCGGGAGTACAGCAAATAGCAGTTAGAGTAGCAGATATAGAAGAAACAATCTCGAGTTTGCTCAGCGCTGGAGTGAAAATGGTCTCGGAAGCACCAACTCTTGGCGCAGATGGCCATAGAATTGCCTTTGTCCATCCTTCTTCAGCAGGCGGAGTTTTGATAGAACTCGTCGAATCGAACAAGTGAGAATCATCAAAAAGCAAATCTATTTCCGAGTGCTATGATTAGTACTCTAGACAGGATAGAATCACTAGGCAATTCCTCCTTAGGAATGATCGAGGAACAGAGAGATTTTGTCAGAGACTCTCTTGAAGTTCTTAGAGCAACAAGCCAAATATCCAATGACGCTTTCTTGGATGCTGGAACAATTCAGGGCGGATTATCACTTCTATTGAATCTAATCTCACAAGGAATTTCTGAAGATGAGGCTTTCTCCCAGCTAGAGGCCCTCAAATCAAGGGCTCACCTACTCGAGGAGAAGTACCCAGGTTTGGATAAGAAGGTCGAGAATCTAAGAAAATAATACTCTGGTATTACTCAAGTAATATTATATCTAGGCCTTTTTCCGCACAAGCATGCCGAAGATCAGCCTAGACATGCCCAGCGAGATTGTTTCTGATCTGAAGAATCATGTCGGCGACTCAAAGAAATTCGTCAGTTTAGCCGACGCAATTAGAACTGCATGTAGGAAGATGTTGGATCAGTTGGACGAAATTGACGCAAGACATGGGAGGTGAATGAGTGAAATTACCCGATAAAGAAGAGGCGATGGAAGCAATTGAGACTATTGTTCGCTACATAGAACAGTGTGGATCAGATCTGAGGGAAGGACTTGAGAATACGCCCGAAAGAGTGGTCCAGTCATACGAGGAGATATTCAGCGGATACTCAGACGATGCTAGTGAAATTCTGGACTCTACGTTCAACGCTGAAGGCTACGATGGGATAGTCCTGCTAAGGGATATGGAGTTTCACAGTACCTGTGAGCATCATCTTCAACCATTTTCTGGTAAGGGCCATATCGCATACATTCCAGTGGATAGAATAGTAGGCATTAGCAAGCTAGCTAGACTTCTGGATATGCATTCTAAGAGACTTCAGAACCAAGAGCGAATTACACAATCTGTAGCGGATGATATTGTTGAGAATCTCAGTCCTCTTGGCTGCGCTGTTATTCTGGAGGCCCAACATGGATGCATGAAGTGCAGAGGAGTCAGAAAGCAGAATTCAATTATGACAACTAGCGCTATGCGAGGCGTCTTCTTCGATAAACAGGAGGCTAGAACAGAGGTATTACAACTTATCAGAAGTGGAAATTTGCACGGGTGATTATCTGCAAAAATATCCAATCGTTGAGATTTTCCACTCTGTTCAAGGAGAGGGTTTTCATACGGGCATTCCGCATGTCTTCATCAGATTCGGAAATTGTAATCTTAGATGTGAGTGGTGCGATACCGACTTCATGACCTTCCAAGATATGGACATCGATTCGATTATAGAAGAGGTACTGAGCTACGACTGCGACAGAGTGATATTCACTGGTGGGGAGCCTGCGATGCAGGATCTTTCAGTCATTGGTAAGAGGCTGAAAGAACACGGTATCAGCATCTCAATTGAGACCAATGGAACAATTCCGGTAGACCCTATAATCGACTGGATATGTGTCAGTCCCAAGGATCAATTATATCCGAATGTATCGATAAAACAGAGAACTGGTGATGAGCTGAAAGTAGTATATTGCGGACAAGACTTGTCTTTGTATGATGAGTTGAAGAAAGGCTTCACCCATCTATATATCCAGCCTTGCTATGTCGAGGATGAATCGGTTGAGGCAAATGGCAAAAGTTTCCAGATCGTAGAGCGACTGGTCAAGGATAGTCCTGGTTGGCGATTGAGCCTCCAGACACATAAGTGGATGGGAGTACTATGAATAGGTCGGTAATGTCGCTGTCTGGTGGCATGGACAGCACAGCGCTTCTATTGAGGATGATTGCAGAAGGAGATGATATCACTTGCGTTTCCTATGACTACGGACAGAAGCACCTCATTGAGATAGATCGAGCTAGAGACAACATAAGTTATCTGAGAGAGAATGGTCATAATGTAGAGCACTTTGTTGTAGATCTTAGCTCTGCAATGCAATCCCTACATTCCGCACTGACTAGCGAAGACATAGTTGTTCCAGAGGGGCATTATGAATCTGAGCAGATGAAGCAGACAGTAGTCCCCAATAGGAATGCTATTTTCTCATCGATACTATACGCTCGGGCTCTAAGTACTGCTATTTCTGAGAACTGCCAAGTTAGGATTGCCCTAGGTGTGCATAGTGGCGATCACGAAATATATCCTGATTGCAGACCCGAATTCTACCAGTCTCTGGAGAGGGCATTCTCTATTGGAAACTGGGATAGCGACCGCGTTTCTTTCCATCTCCCATACATCTCTTTTGACAAGACGATTATTCTTCAGGACGCTTTGGAATCCTGTAACTCACTAGGGTTAGATTTCGACATTGTCTTCTCCAACACTAACACATCGTACAATCCAGACACAAATGGTAGGAGCTCTGGAAGATCCGGTGCTGATGTTGAACGAATACTAGCATTCCACGCCATAGGAAGAGTAGATCCACTGCAGTACGTATACGATTGGGACTCAGTTTTGAACTATGCATTGGACCAGGAGAGGCAGGGTGGTCGAGATGAGTGACGACCTTCCAAGATTCGACCCAGATAGGGATTCGGAATGGAGAGAAAGGCTCACAGATCTGCAATATCACGTTACTAGGGAGGCGGGTACAGAGCCACCCAATTCAGGAATTCACTACATGGAGAACAGAAAGGGGGATTATCTGTGCATTTGCTGCGGACATTTACTGTTTACCTCTCAGATGAAGTTTGACTCAAGATGTGGTTGGCCAGCATTTCACACAGAGGATCAAAATGCTGGAATTAAGAGGATTCGAGACACCTCATATGGAATGTTGAGAATAGAAGTAAGGTGCGGCTCATGTGATGCTCACCTGGGTCATGTTTTCGATGACGGACCTATTGAATTCGGTGGCGAGAGATACTGCATTAACTCAGCAAGTATAGACTTCGAGATGGAGGTAGATGATGCCGAATAGAATACGAAGATGGGTCGAGACAGATACTGGCCACAGGGTACCCAATCATAGTAGCAAATGTAGGCATATGCACGGCCACAGATATAGGTGGGAGGCAGAGTTGGAAGGGGATGTTGTGACAAAGAGAGGAGTATCAGAAGAGGGAATGCTCATTGACTTCTCAGAGGTTTCTGAGATTCTAAATACGTATATCCACGATGTAGTGGATCACGCCTTCCTGGTGTTCGAGGATGACGAAGTAGCCCTAGACGCTCTCGGGATGATGGAGACTGGGCATCGAACCGTGATTCTCCCCTTCATTCCTACAGCGGAGAACCTGGCTAAGTGGGCTTTTGAACAGGTAGAGCCTCATATCTCATCATCCTACGGGAATTCTCTAATCCTAAGAGCATTCCATGTCAGGGAGACTCCTAAATCATGGGCAAGCTGGTTCAACGAGTAGTATCTCAAAGGGTCACTCAGAATCAAGTTTGCTCGAACGAGTCGGCGGCCTGTGTTAGGATGCCGAGTATCCTGTGTATCTCATCATCCTTAGGAAGACCCCTGAATAATACTCTGAGAAGAGTATCTTCTATCCCCTTCCTCTTGTGATCTTTAGTTGGCATTGATTCTACTAGCCTCTTAGCCTCAGACCTTAGTTTGGCTCTCAATTTCGGATCAAGTAGCCTACCTCCAGTCCCCGCCGGGTTAGTTGTATCGGAGTTTACGTACCAAGAAAAGCAGATTATGGATACAGCATGACTTAGGTTGAGTATGGGATAACCCTCCCATGTGGGTATAGTTACGAGCAGATCACACATAGACAACTGCTCATTCAATAGTCCCTTTCCTTCGGGCCCGAATACTACTGCCACCCTTCCCTCAATCCCAGAAAGCCTCTCTGGGAGCTCCTCAGGAAGGAGGAAATGCCTCTTCACTGTCCTTTCGCCCTCTTCTCTCTTCCCAGAGGTCCCCACGACTAATGAGCAGTCTGCCACGCCCTCTTCAAAGGTGTCAACGACTTTAGCACCATCAAGGACTTCTTGTGCATTCTTCGCTCTCCTTCTCGCTTCCTCGGACCAATCTCCATCCCTACCAACAACTCTGAGATCGTTTATTCCGAAATTTAGCATCGAACGTGCTACTGCACCAATGTTACCATCATGCTCAGGCTTTACTAGGATGACGCAGACGTTTTGGGAGAAAGTAGGTAGATTCTGAGTTCTCCTGTCTCCCATAATACTTCGAATGGGCAACTGGTGATGAGTGATGCGCTAATCGACTCTGCGCTGTTTATATCTAGTGATATACCCCGCAATCCAATTTCTCATCCTTTTGTTCCCTACGTCAGTGAACTCAGAAACTAGGTGCTTGTTCGTGTCGAAATCATCTGTGAATTGATCGGGATACATCTCTACGAGCCTCAGAGCTCTGCTTTTGATAAACGAAGGCCTGATATTTCCCATTTCAATCCTCCAATAATTTAACTTCTAACGGAAAACCCACTTCTCGAGTACATACTACTCTGATCTTTCTAGGTGGATTCTGCATTCCCCTTGCCCAAATTGCATGATTAACAGACTCATCTATCCAGATTTCTTCGTCGTCACCTCTTTTCATATGTCTAGAAACATGAATCTTTACTTCGGCCATGGCTCTTTTCGCCCTACTTGTTCGTGGAACCTTCCACGCAGCTCTAAGTGGTATTGTGATTTCCTTAACCTCTGCCATTTGGTCACCTCTGTAGTTTGGATCTTCTCCACATGTGTCTCTTGGGATGAGAATTAGTCTTCCTATTTGTCCTCATTACAACCCAAACAGGAACACGCTTATTCTGCTTTGTCACTTTATTCAAGCGCTTTTTCTTTGCGAATGGTTTGTTCCTTGCCATGGTGCCACCTCAATACTTCTCCAAACCAGGGTATCTTTCTTCAGCTTTCGACCTTACTGAATGTGCAACCTCGTCGAGAAGAGCTTGTCCCTCAGAACTTACGATTTTACCCCTGTTAACATTACCGGCCGTATTCAGCGATTCGACCAATAACCCCGAATCTGAGAGTTGCTGCAGAATCTTCCTAGCGACGTTCCTTGAACCCGCCACAGCCTTATTCTTCTTGACCCCTCTATCCTTAGATCCTCCGAACTCTTGTGAAATTCTATTGGTACCTATTGGGCCCTTTATTGCCACCTTCCTAAGTACTGATGCCGCTCTAGTGTGCCACCAGTCTTCCTGAACGGGTGGTCTTTCCCTGTGAGTGCCAGTCTTAACCTGAGACGCCCATTCTGGTGCAGAGACCTTGTCATAAGACTTCAACTTCTCAGAAAGACTAGCAATTAGAAGGTCTGCTGGAACGTCATAGTAAGTCGTCATACCTTCACCCGTGCGTCCCGCCCGTCCAACAGACCGTATTTAACCGTGATGACACGGTTTTGCTGATTCTCATTGGATGTTTTCTCACAACAAGCATTGAATAATTGCGGCCATTTGCAAAAATTGTGAAGAAATCACTGTCGAAGAATCCCAACATGCTTCGTACCATGATCGGAACGGGAATGACGTTAATCGTACTACTGTCCTACGCAGTATACTCTAACACTGTTGATTCCGAGTACTACGAGTACAACACAACAAACGAGCATGAATCCATGGATCTTACTCAAGAGTCGGAGGGACTGGCTCAGTGGTACTATACCACAACAGATGCGATAACTTGGGTAAATTTCACTGTATACGACGCACCCTCAGGCTCAACACTAATCGTAGAAGCAGAGGGTACAAATTGGTCCCACTCTCCAAATTTAGGCCTAACCGATCAGAGCTATGTTTGCAATGAGCCAAACTCAGACTATTCAGACATCCTAGATACTTGTGAGTATAGTAGAACTCATACTATGGACTTAGTCAATGGTAGTGGAACTCTAAGAGGCCGAGTATCTCTAGAATTGCCAATCAAGGGTAAGGGCTATCTGGAGAGTGAGAACTTCGAAAGTGCCCAGGAAGAAGCCGACTCTCTAATTTCCAGTGCGCAAAAGACAATCACATGGAAGGTGAAGGTTGTTAGCGATGGTGAAACTAATCCTAGTGCAGGAATGCTTGTCGAATCGGAGTTTTCCTCCCATGAACTGGTTTCCTTGACTAAGTTCAAAATCAATCCTGTCCAAGAGACCGTATACAGCTTCTCTGCGCTAGTTGGATGCTTTTTCCTCGTTCTAGTAATACCATTGATGATTTACTTCTCTGCGAGGTACAGGGAGAATCTCAACGAGAGCAAAAGAGCATCGGTCGATGATTAATGTCCGACAACAGAGGGCCCGATATCCCAATCGAAGTCATCTTTCATTCCAGTTAGCGACACTAATCCCAATTCTACAAAATGTGCAATAGAATTGCTCACTCTTTCGTCTACGGGAGAAATCACTTCATCAAATTGGGCATCCATTTCCTCTATGATTTCTCGAACGTTTCGTGATCCGTCCATTAACACCCAGAGGGCGCTGTTCATTTTGTCCATTGGACGTCTTACGAGCGTTGGAGCACCCATAATCCTAGCCACCTTTTCCTCGATCTTACTGAGATTCTTGTCTAAAGTGATTTCAATACATCCGCTTTCCAAGGTCGTCCATTCTACTTGGCATCTTACTGGAAATATGTCCATAACGACTTCATCCTGAGATATTGATTAGCATGAATATAGAGGAAGAAACTCCTACAAAAACTGCAATTCTTAATGCAACGATATTCTCAATGATGTACCTAGACCACCAAGCCGAAACTCCAGCGATAGACATTAGCAGTAACGAATATACCAGCTCGGGAGTGAGGGATTCACCAGACACTACTACCTCCTCAATTTGGTAGTATTTTCTATCAATGATGATGAAATCGACAGAACACGATCGTTGATTTCTGAGCTTAGAAGCTCTCCATCTTCGTCGAAAGCACTCTTGATATGTGGTACCGCCACCTGTTCTGGAATCACCCAGCCATGTATCCATCTCGCTGCTATTCTCATATGGTTCAGTGTATTATTGCTAGTTTGACCCCCTAGAGTACAAACTAAAGCGAAAACCTTACCTGAAGTATGCTTCGAATATAACCAATCAAGGCTATTCTTCATCACGCCACTCATGGTTCCATGATATTCTGGACTCGATAGGACATAGGCATCTGCAGAAACTGCCATTTCTTGGAAGTCTTTGACGTTTGAATCATCCCACGAACCTTCTGCTCCAACAAG
>LUSA01000100.1 GCA_001629235.1 Marine group II euryarchaeote REDSEA-S43_B8
GGGTAGTTTTGGACTGTGGGAATGCAGTACCGGGCCCTCTGGCAGTCAAAGTTCTGGAAAGGCTTGGAGTGGATGTAATTCCACTCTACTGCGATTGGGACAACTCGTTCCCGAATCACCCCCCAGATCCAACTAGACAGGAGAATATGGAAGATTTGGGGAGAGCTGTTCTAGAGCATGGTGCAGAGTTTGGCATAGGGATGGATGGAGATGGAGACCGCCTAGGTGTGGTTGATGAGAATGGCCAGTTCATACACCCTGATCGACTAATGGGAATTTTCGTCGAAGAAGTTCTCTCGGACCTTCCTGAAAATTCAACAGAGGAGCAACGCACTATTTTCTTCGACGTGAAGTGTAGTATGGCTTTGGAGGAGGCAATAGAGGAACTGGGAGGAGTACCTAAGATGGTGAGGACTGGTCATACCTTCATGAAAAAGGAGTTGAGGGAATTCCCAGGCTCTCCGATGGCCGGGGAGATGTCTGGCCATTTCTTCATGAACGACCACTGGGACGGATTTGACGATTCGATTTACTGTGCTGCAAGGCTTCTAAGCATAATTGGAATGGACCCGTCGCCAGAACAAGGAGGTCCCCAATTCTCTGAGAGGTTCAACTTCATGCCAGAATATCCCACTACTGATGAGGGGAAGGTTCCTCTGGTTGGTGAAAGAGAAGAGGTGATGGAAGCGGTGGTTTCGGCATTCTCGGACATGCCCACTTCTACAGTGGATGGAATTAGGGTGAGGTATGATGATGGTTGGTATTTGTGCAGACCGAGTAACACAGAGCCGATACTTGTGATGAGAGCAGAAGGTCGCAATCAAGCGGCATTGGATTACATCCTCTCGGATGTGGGAAGGAGGATCGGCGAAATAGTCGATCTGGAGAAGCTGAAGTAGCCTAGTAAACCGATTCTCTTATCCGAATCTCCCAAGTGGCCGCGACGCTGCCACTGTAGCTTAGACTGGTAGAGCGTCTGATTCGTAATCAGAAGGCCGGGAGTTCGAATCTCCCCAGTGGCTCCACATTGAGAATGTAAAAAATGAGTGTTAGCCGAACTTCCGGAAAGATTCCTTCAGAGAGGCGATTACGGGCATTGGTTCCCCAGAAAGGAAGCTCATGGTTGACCCCCCTCCAGTACTGTTGTGTGAAACTAGCGAGGATACGCCCCTACTATTGACCAGAGCACTGGTATGGCCGCCGCCGATTATGGTCATTGCATCTGTCTCAGTGCACATATTGAGAATCTCTATCGTACCAAACGCGAAGTCGGGGAGCTCGAAGTAAGATGCTGGGCCGTTCCATAGAATGCATCCTGCATTCTCAACTAGTGGCTTCAGAGATGCGAGAGTCTGAAGTCCGATGTCGTAGATTGGATCCTCTGTAGGTAGATCGGAGACCAACAATGGTCTCCTGCTACCCTCTGATTCAACTGCCACGTCAATTGGAAGGAATATCTTCTCAGGATTTTCCGAGAATATCTTCTTTCCCGTTTCCCATGCAGTTTCGAAATCGTGACCAAGGGTGGTTCTGATGAATTCCTTGTTCCTATCGCCAATATCGTTTCCTGCAACCCATAGCATTAGATTCCCAGTAACTCCTACGAACGCAATCTTATCCACCTGGCCCTTAGATATCAGATTCAAGGCAACCCTGACTGAATCGTCGCATTTTGCTCCTCCAAGGATTGCAAGGTATGGATTGGGAGGATTCCTCAGTGCCGTCCTCAGATTCCTAATCTCTTTCTCCATCAGAGTTCCGGCCACACAGGGAATGGAGTTGGTGAATCCGGTAAGCGTGGGAGACCTGCGATGAGCCGCTGCGAATGCATCCGTGACGAGTAGGTCAGAAACCGAGGATAGTCGGGACACTAGTGAAGTGTCCTCAGTCTGTTTGTTAGAGTCATACTTAGTCCCATATTCCTCCTCATTCATCCTAACATTATCGAGGAATATCATTTCACCGTCGGAGAGAGACTTGATCGCTTCAACTGCTACATCCTCACAGATATCTGGAACGAATCTGATTTGTTTTCCAAGAAGCTTGGAGAGGCGGTCACAATGTTTCTGCATATTAGTGAAGTCGGATTTACCAGGTCTGGACTGATGACCCAAAATCACTACACGAGAAGAAGATAGGGCGTCCAGAGTTGGGATTATAGCTTTCAATCGTCCATCGTCTAGCAATCTCCCTGTTGAAGGTTCAAGCGGAGAATTGACGTCCACCCTGTATAGGACTGTACGACCACTGAGGTCCACATCGTCGAGGGTGAGCACCCCTTCCACGGTAACTGGACCGAGGGTTTGGTTTTGGCCGTTGTGGACAGAAATTTGATTGTGTTTTACCCAAAACTGCTTTCCGCTGTGCCCACTCAAGTGATTACATGGACTGGGACCCATCGGTATTAGTCGGCCCTGAAGGCGATGACTGGAGAGTTCCGGTATCAGAGCTCGAGAGCAGGCAGAAGAGGCTGTCTCTGGCCTTGGCAGAAGAGGGTTTCGAGTCGGCGTTTATTGAGGACCCTGTGGAGTTGTATTGGCTTACTGGAGGGAGGCAGAACTCGGCATTCCTGATAGGTGCCGAGGGTTCTGACATTCAAGCAAGACACTGGGTACGCAGATCAGTAAAAAGAGCCACCTTCGAGAGTGGCGGAGATGACTGCCCACATGTAACAGAGAAGCACCCACGTATGGGGGATTTGTCACAGATGCTAGTCAGATCCGGTTGTACAATGTCTCCTGCAATGTCTGGAGGGAAGATTCCACAAAGCCGGTGGAGTTTCATTCAGGGGAAGATGAAGGATCTTTCAGAAGGTGAACATGACTGTACTGAAGTCCTGTATGGATTGAGGGAAATAAAGTCAGACTGGGAATTATCTATGATCAGGGAGAGCGGTGAGGTAAACCGTTCAATGTTCGAAGCAATTCGGGACTCCGGTGGTCTTGGTAAAACAGAGTTGGAAATGGCCGGTGTTGCCGAAGAAGTCAGTAGGTCCTCGGGTTTTGGAGGTAGAATTCGGATGAGGAAGTGGCCGATGGATTGTGATAGGGTCGTAATCGCTGCTGGAAGGTCGGGCGGAGTCCCATCATATTTCGACTCCGCAGTAGGAGGTCTTGGAGCTAGTCCAATATCCTCACTTGGTGCTGGATTCGCCAAGGTAAGGCAAAATGAACCCGTACTAGTGGATATCGTTCACTTGCACAGAGGATACGTTTCGGACTGCACTAGGATGTTCTGTTCTGGAAAGCTAGACGAAGAATGGATGCTGAGATTGGAAGACATGACCGAGATTAGCGAATTGGTAAGAAGTAGTTTGGGGAAGGGCGACAATTGTTCAGAGGCTTGGGAAATCGGTTTTGATGCTGCTAAGGAAATGGGTCGGCATGAGAATCTGATGGGGATGAAGCCAGAGCAGGCGAGATTCCTTGGACACTCCGTAGGATTGGAGCTTGACGAGACTCCGGTGGTTGCAGAGGGGTTCGAAAGGCCTCTTGAAATCGGAGGAACGATGGCGATTGAGCCGAAAGTTATCTACAGAGACGGAGCAATAGGGATTGAAGACAGCTGGACTAGGTGTTCGGATGGGATGGAGAGCCTGACTCCCGGTGCCGATATGCCACCATTGATCCACTGGTAGTGTAAAATGCCACAGTTAGCCCTATTTCCTGATTCATCCGGGGCATAACATGAGTGAGAGCGCGAGCCCTGTCCATAGAGTCGTTGCTAGAGCGCTCAGAAAAAGAATGGACCCTCATGGAAAACTGATTGTGGATCCTTCAATCCTAAAGGGAGTAGAAATTGATGAGTCTGGAATAGTGGAGCTTTGGATCAGACCCAACCACCCTCATTGCCCCTGCTGCCTAGATGATCTGATTGACTTGAGGATTTCATTGAAGGATCAACGAGGAGTTCTTGCATGCCACATTGAGATCGTCGGAATTCCCGAGTCGGAAAGGTGGACTGCAGCCATTAACGAATGATTAGTCCTATTCGCCCTTGCCTCCGCCCCAGTTGTTTCGCTCCTCTACCTCAGTGAGCTTCTGGGACACCCTGGTGTACAGCCACCAAGACATAACGGAAATTCCGATTATTGATATTGTTAGTGAGAACAAGAAGTCGGATGCCTCTGCCATCCCGAATTCACCGGTCCTCCCATCTCGTCCATCTTCCAGTCTGCTTGTTGAATCGCAACCCTGCCTTCTTCATCCACTTGTTGAACTTCGTAGCTCCTGCACCAGTCGCGATGATGAACTCCTCTCTGTCCTCTTGGGCCTGGATGTATCCCTTTGCAGCGATCGTCTGGTCTATCCACTCATCTATGCTCATCAGAACACCAGAGAGGGTACTGGATTCCAAAGCGGCCTCCAATTCGTCTGCAGAGGCACCGGCAGACTCCAAGTCCCTCATCATCAGATCAGTTATCGAGCTTGACTGATCCTTGAGTGGAGCCTTGACCACCGGGAGGCGTGGCTTGACGTTCGGGTCGATTGAAATCCTGGATCCATTGTTCAGCCTAGATTCCACGGACTGGGCCATTGGAGCGTGGAATTCCTCCTCGCAGTCCCAGCATATGAACGAGAAATCGGAGGGGCTCTCCATGATATTGCTCCCCCTGGGGTCCATCTCCTCCCCACAATGCGGACACGCGTGCAGACAGAGGACTGGGGCGATCTTCCTGCGGAAGTCTACGATATCCTGGGGAGTGCCGGCCAATTCCAGCATCTCGTGATCCCTAGCGGCCTCGAGGCCACGAGTCTCAAGTTGGTCCCTAAGCTTCGATCTCTGCTCGTCCTTGGACTCATCGTCCAGGTTGTTCTCAAGCTTCACTATCAGCTCAATCGTCTTCCCGAGGCGGTTCATCACTAGCTTCTTGTTTCTGAAGTCCTCGACCCTTGCTAGACGAAGTTGCTCCTTCTTCTCTTGCAATTCGGCATGGATGTCCTTCTGTTCTCGCTTGAAACGGGTCTCTTCTATCTTGTCGACCTTCTTCTTGTCATCGGAGAGAACGTCCGCAAGGAAACGCTGCCTGCTCGACGACCTCGGTCCGGACTTTACGGCGTCCAAGACCGATTTTGCCACCTCCTTCTTTATGCCGTAGTTGTTGATCAGTGTCTCGGAATCTAGCTTCTTCAGGTCACCGATCTTGATGCCGCCGTCTGCGAGAATCTGAGCCGTCGTCTCATCTATCCCCCTCCTCAGCAGAGCGAGATAGGTGTCCTTCTTTGCCACTAAATCCCTCCCTGTGTCCCAGTCTGCTTCACGTCCGGGGCAACGTCTCGGAAGGGGGGGGCCTCTATCAAGTCGATGTAAAAATGCGCTTTGGGCCTATTTCGAGGAAAGTTCGCTAACTATCGTCACCCAATCCAACGGGTCTAGATTCTCCGGCCTCATATCTGCCCAGCCTCTCGCCATCTCGGTGGATTCGGATGAGAGGATTTCAGAGGAGGCCTTCTCCCATCTATCCTTGTGCCAACCATTTATTCTCGAAATTCGAGGAGGGGGCTTGGACAGGAGAGTCCTCAGCTTCCTCCTCCTGTTTGAGAAGCAGTGCTTTGTAATCATCCGGAAGAGTCGCTTATTGATCCCACTGACTTCTTCCCGATTCACCGGCTTCATTACGACCAGTCTGGAGTTTACCCTAGGCGATGGGCTGAAGGAGCTTGGGGGGACCTTTCTATCTAGGAAAACATCGAAGTCGAGCCACAGATTGAGTCCCAACGGACCGATATCGTGAGGAGGTGATGACATTGCCATCCTGTGTGCGAACTCCTCCTGAACTAGGATTATTGCCAGTTTTATGCCATCTGAAGAGTTGTACCTAGTTATTCTTTCAATTATCGGACTAGATATCTGATATGGAAGATTGGAAATCACGTGTGTGATTCCCTGGGGCCAATTCTCCTTGACTGCATCTGCCTCCTGGATTAGTAGAGATTTTGCCCTGTTACCGAATACCCTTTCCAGGTGGGCTACGGATTCTTCGTCAATCTCGATCGCTGTAACCTTAGCATTGGTTCTGAGAAGCGCCAAGGTTAGCGAGCCCGGGCCTGGACCAACCTCGAGGATGTGTGAATCTTTGGATGTCTGTTCCGAGAACTCCCCCGGGATATCCATGGTCCTGTCTATCACTTGGTCATCTACCAGATAGTGCTGACCCAGAGATTTTCTTGGGTCGCTGTGGTCCCTCAGTAGATCGACCAGTAGGCGAGTATCGAGGTCATCCAGCCCATCCATGTTACTGCTCTATGCGGACTAGCAAATCAAGTAAGCGGGGAGTCTGTGCTGTATCCTCCATCTCCTTCACGTATCGTTCAGCCAGTAGTCTAACCGACTCGATGCCGCAGTCGTCATCAACGTCCTCGAAGGAGTTCCACCCGGAGCCTCCTCTCTTCTGGACCATCTGGATAGCCTTCGCGTTACCTATTCCTGGAAGTAGTTGGAATGCGTGAAACTTGAGTGACATTGGGCCTGCGCTGTTGAAGAAAGAGAGGTGTCTTTCTGGTTCGGAAGATATCGAGGCGGATAGTGAAGCTACTAGCTCCTGTTGTGATGAGCCGCTGAGATCCTTGAGGCGTACCTCGGAAAGGGGTCCGACATTCTCCGAAGGGATGTCTACAGTTTCACCGACGGAGAAACCGGACGCATCGGACACTCTAGCCCTGAGGATGAACAGAGAGGGTTCGCTTATGCATTGAACCTCGTGACCGACGGGTCTCCTCTCCTGAATGTCCAGAATCCTGATCCTAGATTCATTCTGGAAGGGGTCCTCAGCCTCGTCACCGGCCTCGTTGGAATCCCTAGGCTGCATATTCTCCACCCTCCCGAGATTGGTTCTCCCTCATGAATGAGTTGTTTGTATCGGCCTTAGGCTAGAGCACGTGTTGGCGGATCACTGTGATGACTTCCTCGATTTCCGAGGTATCCATTGCGATTCTCTTGCTGGCGATAATTACCCTGACATCTGCTACCGTGAGTGGGGATAGCTCTGCAATCTTGGCAGAGACCTCTGGATACTGCTTAAGTTTCTCATTCTCCATCAATTCGGCGAATAATCCGGAGAAGACCGCTGGATCGGTCTTGATTTCGTTGGACGGATGTCCACTGGCGCTAGCCTTCCACTCTGCGTGCTGCAGAGCCATTGTCTGCTCGTAGGAAATCTCCCCTCTCCTATCTATGGCCTCCAGGAGCTTGTCTCTTACGGTTGCGAAGTCTACGAATTCTCTCTCAGTCACTCTTACCACCTACTCTATTGGTCTAAGATGCTCTGGCCTAGCGACGACCGTCTTCATCATGTTCCCGTCCGCGACCCTGATGACATACGCCCTTCCTTGGGTACCAGCGATTTCTCCCGTCCTTCCCTGGAAGCGCCTGTGTGGCATTCCCTTCTGCTGGGCGCCATCGAGAACAATAGCCACTTTGTCGCCCTCCTGGTAGGTGTGCATTGTCCTGCCAATGAAGAGTCTCCTTCGCTCCCTCTTGCTCTTTCTGAGGATGCTGCGAGTTCCCTGTCTAGACCCCTTTGTCCTGGTAACCATGTTCTCACAACCCCATTATCGCGAATCCGGGCGACCTGTGGGGCGTTCTTAAGGACTCGGATGGCGGTGTTCTTCTCAGTCATCGTGAATCTCGAGTACGTCTAGCCATATCACTTCACAATCTGAATCAAGGACGCTCTGAACCGACGGTTTGGTTCTACCCTCGTCCGAGTGGACCAGTTCCTTGACGTATGTTCCTGCCTCGCACCTTAGCGTCAGCTCGATCTCGCCCCCTTCGAAACTGACATTGTCGATCGAGGTTACTTTTCGTCTCCTAGTCTTTGCAGCCCTCCTGTGGGAGACCCTCCTGGGAGTCTCCTGATCGATGATTTGTCCAGAAAGGGAGAGTATTGCCTCCTCTGCTTTTTTCTCGTCCTCGATTCCTTCTGCTCTGAACCTGATCGTGTATGTCTTCTCGGACCTGGACTGCTTAACCTCGTTGACCTTCTTCCTAGTGCACCAACTCAACTCGTCTACCTCGACCTTGCCCGAGGCGTGAGCTTGGACCATGCCCACCAAATCCTTTGTTGGGAGGTTTCTCCTCAGCGGTCGTTTTATCTCCAGTACGAACGGCCTCCCTGAGCCCAGGCAGCGGACATCGATGTCTTCCCTGCCCATCCCATGAAATGAAGGCCAGCGTGTCTGAGGGATTCCACGAGAGACCTTCCTGTACCTTCCGTGTAGGAAAATAGGCCTCACGTCCACGTCTACCCTCAGAGTAAGGCCGTCTACGAGAACCATGACATCTGGCTTCTCCTTGACGAACTCGATTTTTTTATCCAACTCTCCTATCCTGGCATGAATTGCCTCGACAATTGCTCCTTTGAGGTGGTAAGAACCCTGGGCGCCGTACTTGCTCCTGATCCTGTCCTCTTCTTGGACTAGATCCTTGGGGAGATGGATGCCGAACTGCATGGTCTTAAATTCGGTCTCTGAGAGCTCACCTAGTACCCTGTCCACGATATTCTCGATGTCATCGAACAGATTCTCACACAGAGGGCAGTAGTCCTGGGCTATCTTTGATTCCAGTTCATTGTCCCTGGAGTATGCCTCTTCCCTGATTGAGGCGCCGGCATCGGAAGCATCCCCCCTGATCAGGTTTCCAGAGACTCTAGCCAGGCAGTGGTTGCAGACGCCTATCTTGATCACGTGAGCGATACCCAGTGGAGCGGGGCATGGCGGAGAGTCCCAGTTCACAGTGCTTCCTTCGAAGTCGAAATCATCACCATCGAACCAGATTTCTTCCTGTTCCTGTTCGCTCTCCGTTTCCTCATTCTCGGACTCGGATGAGGCGTAGCCGGCTGAAGCGTAGAGCTGCCACTCGTCCTCTTCGTCCAGCTTCGTGCCGGAATCCTCCGGTTCTCTGTCTTCCATGTTAACCCCACCGAAGAGGCCGGGAAGACCGGTCACCTCGATGTGGTTCGGTGGGTAATCGAGGATTTGAGTCTTCGTATTGGGCTAATCGGACTTTGTTCCGTGCTCCTCACAGACCTCTCTGAGGTGGGAGAACGAGTGGATTCCGCTAGAGCAACCTGTCGGCCACTCGAGTTGGATTCCGTAATGGCCTACGGGACTCGCCTTCGGCTTCTCCAGCCTGAGCCTCATTATCTCCTGCTCGAATTCTATTTTCCTCTGTTCGTTTTCCTGTCTGGGCTTGCATTTCGCGCATTGGCAATTGGAGCGTATTTTCAGATAGCCTATACGAAAAGACTCGCCATCGGCAAACCTCATGATGCAGTATTCGTCTTTCCTATCCAGTTCCACAAGCAATTCTCGGGACATTGCACCACCTGTCAATATAATTGAAGAGGAGGGAGCATAAGATATGATGCATTTGCCTCGTCACAAAGAAAATCTACCTCATTCTAGTGGATTGTCTGATGAGGTCCATAGGCGACGTTGTTTCATTCCCAGACTGGCCAGAGTTCCAGCCTAACATGACTCCCAGAGTGATTTTCTCAGAGGGTAGCTTTGGGGGTTTCTACTGGAGGCCGATTTATTCCTCCGTAGTCTCAATGGATCTTAGAAATGAGCACTTGGAATTCGATGACTGGTGGGATGGAATAGACGAGAGCCTGCTCACCAGCGAGGAGTATGACAAGAACAGGAATCGATACAAGGTGAAGTGCGGGACCACTCTTGACATGTGGGAAGAGAAAGGATGGATAGTCGAGCAGGACCCCTACGGATGGGTGCAATGGTACTGCAGATTCTACAAGGGCAGGAGATCGGAGGATGACCCCCGGCAGGTCAAGAGATGGAAGGCATTCGCAGGACCAAGGGGGAGGTTCAGGAACAATCTCATCAACAGAATAATCGCGAAGGGTGGGGACTATGATGACGAATCTATTAGCCCGGTCGTCAGGCAGTCTCTGCAGCACTGGGGTGGGGTTTTTTAGCATGTACCAATACAAGCACGAGACGGAGGTGGATGCCGACGCCGAATCGACGTTCGCCTGGTTCGAACACGAAGGGTCCTTCCGCAGACTGATGCCTCCATGGGAGGTCGCCGAGGAGGTCAGAGCCGATGACTCATTGGAAGTCGGCTCCCAGAGAGTGTTCAGGTTCCCCATGGGGCCAATCAAGATGACATGGGTAGCGGAGCACACCGGATACAGACCGCCTCATTTCTTCTCCGACACCATGGTCAAGGGCCCATTCTGGTCGTGGAACCACGATCATCACCTCATCGAAGAGGGAGGTGTGACCAAAGTTGTAGACGAGGTTAGCTACCAAGTCCCATTCGGACCTCTCGGAAACCTGGCTGACAGAGTTCTGGGCGGTAGGCTGGTCAGAAGGCGACTCTCGCAGATGTTCACTGCCAGGGAGCTTCGTCTCAAGAGAGACATGGCCCATCATTCGAAGTTCGACGATTCACCTCGTAGGAAGATCCTTGTGGCTGGTTCTTCGGGGATGATAGGCACCCAGTTGGTTGCTTTCCTGGATACTGGGGGGCATGAGGTTTGGAGGCTAGTCAGAAGGAGCCCCAAGGAGGGGAAGAAGGAGCTCTTCTGGGATCCGGACTCGGGAGAACTGAATGCAGAAATCCTCGAGGGCTTCGACTCCATCATCCACCTCGGAGGAGAGGGAATCGGGGACAAGAGATGGAGCAAGAAGAGGAAGAGCGCGATCAGGAGCTCCAGAGTGGATAGCACTACCCTGCTTTCGGAGGCAATAGCGAATATGGAGAAGAAGCCAGAGGTTTTCATCGTGGCCAGCGCAATCGGCTGGTACGGGGACCGCGGAGACGAGGAGCTGACCGAGGAGAGCGCGATCGGCGAGGGCTTCCTCCCGGAGGTCTGCTCAGACTGGGAGGGTGCATCCGCAAACCTACCCGACGAAGTCAGGCACGTGTACCTCAGGTCTGGCATAGTCCTCTCTGGAACTGGCGGGGCTCTTGGCAAGATGCTGCTTCCCTTCAAGATGGGAGCAGGGGGGCCAATGGGCAACGGGAAGCAGTGGATGTCGTGGATATCCCTCGACGACGAGATATACGCCATCCACCACCTGCTGATGGAAACCGGTTCCAAGGGAGTATACAACCTAACCGCACCCAACCCCGTCAGGCAAAAGAGCTTCGCCAAGACGCTAGGCAGAGTGCTGAGAAGGCCTGCATTCGCCCCCTTGCCCGGTTTCGTAATCAAGATACTATTCGGAGAGATGGGAGTGAAGCTGACGCTGGAAAGTCAGAAGGTGCTCCCCAACAGGCTGCTGGAGGGAGGGTACGAGTTCCTCCACCCTGATCTGGAGACGGCCCTGCAGGATACTTTGGGCCTCTGGTCCTCATGAGCTGGTCGGGCTCTCTGGGTAAGCGAGTCTGAGCACTGCTGGAGCAAGGATCAGACTGGCAA
>LUSA01000101.1:0-5836 GCA_001629235.1 Marine group II euryarchaeote REDSEA-S43_B8
GAAAATTCTCAGAGTCTACGGATGAAGAAATGATTCCTGAATCCCAGGGAGGGAAGCTTGCTCAGGAGTGGGGCCCACATAGGCACGATGAACTCATTAGTGGAAGAGTGATTGGCAAATCTACTGCGCTTGTGGATAGTTCTTGGAAGGTAACGGGGCAAGCGCATTACGGAGACGATGTCAGGCTCCCTGGAGAGTTGATTGGACGGATTGTTCGTTCACCTCATCACTATGCCAGAGTGCTATCTATTGATTGCACTGAGGCCCTAGAGTTGCCTGGTGTAGTTGCAGTTGCAACTGGAGATGATGCGAAGAATAGGTTCGGAGTTCTACCTGTGACAAAGGATGAGCACGCGATGGCTGTAGAGAAGGTTCGGCATGCAGGCGATCTTGTTGCATGCGTTGCAGCAATTGACGAGGCTACGGCTAGGGAGGCGGAAAGGCTAATCCAAGTGGAGTATGAATTGATTGATCCGATTCATGATATGAGGGAAGGGCTCGAAGACAGTGGAGAACCCATACATGACAGAGGGGACTACCACATAGGAGAGTCAAACGTCCAAAAGAGGGTTTTCCAAGAATTCGGAGACATAGAAGGAATGATAGAAAACTCTGTTGCTAGCCACAAAAAGAATTGGATTTTCGCCGGAGTTAACCACGCATTCACTGAGCCACACGCAGTAGTGGCACACTGGGACCCAACTGGAAGGCTCACGCTGTATACTCCGCAGCAGGTTCCACACTACGTACACAGGGCGCTAGCCGATGTATTGGAGATTCCAATGCATCAAATCAATGTGCATAGGACCTTTGTAGGAGGAGGTTTCGGTGGAAAGTGGGTCCCATTTCCACACGAAATGTGTGCTGCGATTCTCGCAAGAAAGTCTGGAAAACCTGTTCGTATAACTTTCGATAGAGAAGAGGTTTACTGGGTAAACAGAGGTCGTCATCCTTCGCGGATTGAGATGAACCTACATGCTGATGACGAAGGGAGAATATGTGGAATCGAGACTGATGCTCTGATAGATGGGGGGGCATTCGCCTCTTTTGGACACGTGACAACCTACTACAACGGAGTCCTCCACACTGCTCCCTACGAAATTGGTGCTTTCCACTACACAGGAGCTAGGGTTTGGACGAACAAACCTGCCAGTGGAGCTATGCGCGGTCATGGAGCGGTGAATTCTAGATGCGCAGTAGAAGTAGGTCTGGATGACTTGGCGGAGAAGTTGAGCGTAGACCCGATATCATTGCGTTTAGCGAATCTCCTCCCTCCACACTCGGCCACAATTACCGGATTCAGAGTAACAAGCATAGGGATGAGGGAATGTCTGGAGAGGGTCAGAGAAGAAAGTGGCTGGAATAAAAAATTCCGTAAACTTCCTCTTGGGAAGGGAATCGGCATTGGATGTGGTTTCTTCATTTCAGGAAGTGGCCTACCCATCCACTGGGATCCGAATAAGTTCCCACATGCAACCGTTCATCTGAAGATCGATATGGATGGCGGGGTCACGATTCACACAGGAGCCGCAGACATAGGGCAAGGTTCTGATACAGTCGTAGCCCAATCCGTGGCAGAGGTACTCGGGCTCCCGCTAGATATGATCAGAGTGAAATCGAGAGATTCTGATACTTCTCCGGTAGACTTGGGCTCTTACTCCTCCAGAGTGACCTTCATGAACGCCAACGCGGCTATTTCGGCAGCCATGCAAATCAGGGAGGAGTTGCTAGATGCTACGGTTGAAATCACAGGAGCGGAAAGAAGCGGTTTGATTATTGGGGATAGGAGAATCTTCCTAAAGAGGGATCCAGCGGTTGGGGTATCCTACCTCGAAGCTCTTCACAAATCGCAAGAAGATAGGGGGGCCTTAGTTGCCTCTGGAGCATACAGGACTCCCCCAATGGGGAAGATGCACAAGGGAGCAGCGGCTGGACTAGCTCCAGCATACTCTTTCTCTGCTTATGTGACAGAAGTTTCTGTCGATGTGGAAACTGGTCAAATCAAAGTAGACAAGGTATGGGCAGCTCACGACTGTGGAAAGGCTCTGAACCCATTGGCTGTTAAGGGGCAAATAATCGGATCTTGCCACATGGGCATGGGACAAGTTCTATCCGAAGAAATGAGATATGGGAGAAGTGGCAATCTGATGAATCCCGATCTCCTAGATTACAAGATCCCAAGCATTCACGAAATGCCGGAAGTAATTCCCATAATAGTGGAGTCGAACGATCCAGAGGGTCCATTCGGGGCTAAAGAGGCGGGAGAAGGCCCTCTTCTTCCGATTCTGCCTTCTGTTTGCAACGCCGTCTACGATGCAATAGGGATCAGGACCTCCGAGTTACCGATGTCTCCAGAGAAGGTGCACAAAATGATCGAGAAGCGTTGCAGAGAGGAAGAGGTATCGGATCCGAATAATCTCACTAGCCCATCCCTTCAACATTCATCTCTCCAAGGAGTTCTAGAAAACAGAGCTAAGGAACATCGGATAAGGGACAAGGATAGGAGACTGGATGAGAGTAGATCGGATTATCACAATGGTGCATTATTCGGCCTGGACCCCACAATCCCTCCGGACGAAGTTGACCCTAGGTGGTCAGTGAGAGTAACTCCCGAGGAGGAATATCTGGAGTCTCCTAGACTCGCAGGTAGTGCTTGGAAGCATACAGAAAGAAGGCATTCGGAGGGTCAAAAATGAGGATGCCCCCCTTCCGTGTTCTTTCGCCGAAGAGTTTGGATGAGGCACTAACAATGTCTAGGGAACTTTCAGAATCTGGAGAGGAGTTCGACTGGGTCGCTGGAGGAACCGATCTGCTTCCAAATTACAAGTGGCACATCAATGTGAAGGGGCACGTTATCTCGCTTTCTTCTATAGCCGAGTTGCGAGAAATAAGCGAGGAAAGTATTGGCGCTATGGTCAGTATCAATGAGTTATCCGAGCACGAGTCGACCCACCCCGTGTTAGCCAAGGCAGCAGACTCAATTGCGAGTGTGATGATCAGAAGGTCCGGGACAGTTGGAGGAAATATTTGCCTAGATACTAGGTGCTACTGGATCAATCAGTCGGAAACATGGAGGGAGTCGATTGACTGGTGTCACAAATGTGATTGTGGCACTGGGGCCGATTGTAGAGTAATTCCCAACCAAAACACGCTATGCGTTGCAACCTATCAAGCTGATTTGGCCCCTGTACTGATGTGCCTAGGTGCCACAATCCACCTAGCATCGCCCAAAGGAAAGCGCTCCATGCCACTATGTGATTTCTTCAAGTTAGACGGAATGACGAGGAATGTACTCGAACCTGGAGAAATGGTCACCCACATCACCCTTCCTGAAGACGCATCGGATTGGAGCGGAGACTATCAGAAGTTGAGGCAGCGTGAGTCCTGGGACTTCCCTGAAGCGGGCGTAGCTGTTCTCTGGAAAGGAGATGAGGGGGGCGGCCCATCAAGTCTCAGAGTAGCAACTACTGGCCTAGAGTCTATTCCTAGCTTGCATTCAGAAGAAGCGGATGACGCACTGGAGAATTGGAGCGGAGTTGAGACCATCGAAATTCTATCAGAGTCGATTAGAAAGGCAGTAAAGCCTGTCCAGAACACCTGGTTCTCCCCATCTTATAGAAGGAAGATGGTGAAGGTCTTAACGAAAAGGGCGTGTAGGAAGTTACTGGTGAGTTGATGGGTTCGAGAGTTCGCTCTTTGATTATTGGGGCCATTCTAACTGCATCTCTTGTGGCGGTTCCCCCTTCATCGGGACAGGAATTAGAGTCCTGGGAGTTAGGAATAAAATATCCTGGAGAGGATCCAACCAATTCTTTCGTCTTGTCTGATGATGGTTCCACCAAAGTAGAGTCGGAAAAGAAAGAGAAATTTTCAATCACTGCGACGATAACCTCTAGACAAGGTATTCCTGATCCTCTATCTTCTTCACAGAACAGAGAGGGGGACTTGGAGATACCCTCGATATTTGATTTAGTCGTGGATATTTCTGAGCCATTCGGGCCGATGAACGCAGGCACTGACACCATACTGACCGTGACCGTGAGAAACAACGGAAACGCACAGGATGGAGTCGCCGAAGTGGACGTCAGGGATGATTGCCCGCTCTTGACGACCGATAGTGGACTAGATGCCCTGCTAAGCGGCAATATAGAATCTGGAAGGGCCAAGGATGCGGATCTCAAGGTTACTGCATCAGAAAGCCACCCTAAGAGACACTGTGACATCACGGTATCTGTGACTTCCAAGAGAAATGGAGCATCAGGCGCATCGGAAGACGAAGTCAGGGTTACAGTGGAACCGCCTCCAACTGGAGATCCAGGCTCTGGGGGTCAGGATAACGATGTCAGCGAAGCGGGTGACTCGATAGAGTCTAACCTCTCTGCACCGGGTTTGGGTGTGCTATCTATTGGATTGCTTGCAGCATTGGCCTATACCAACAGGATTGAAGATTAAATCGTGTAATCTTCACTTCCAATACGATTAGCGAACTATGCTCAGCAACATATAACCGTGAATTAATTGTCGGACGGATGTTGCTTGGGCCTACGGCCCAACTAAAAGGGGATTAGAAACCATGGCAATTGACATGGATAGTGAAGCGAGATTCAACAGGAACGTTTTGTATTCCCTGGTAATTACGTCAATATTACTGCTAGTGATGCCTATGTTCTTCGTTGTCGGAAAATCGTCAAATTACTCTGCTTACGATACAGATGGCTTGGGCCAGTTATCCGACATGAGAGATAGTTTCGAGGGAGAGTATGTTGAGAATAGGGACTCTGGTTACTACGTTGCGAATACTATGTCCACACCAATGCTCGTTAATGATTGGAAGGACCCTCATCGAACACTGCTGACCATCATTGCTCCTGAAAAACCGATCGATCAGACCGAGGCAGACGAAATTTTCAGATTTGTCACTGAGAAAGGCGGCAAGGTAATAGTGGCCGCTGACAATACTCAGGCACATAATCTGGCAATACTATTCGGAGTCAGATACATGGACGCACCTCTGCTGGACGATAAGCAGCATTGGGTATACACGCAACAGGGCCAACAGGAAGTCGACTGGGGCAATGTTTGGAGCGCATCGCCGGTCAATCAGGACATTGGAGATATGTCTCCTGGAGCACTGATGCAAGGTTGTACTGCATTCCAAATTCAGAATCCGGACGGTCTGAACGACTGCAGACTTCCAGTAATGTACAGAGGCCCGACAGGAATGATGTTCGAACCAACGGACAAAGATATCGAAGAGCCAAATCATAGAGATATAATGACTCTGGGTACCGCTTCGCCCTCTGCATTCATTGACAGGGCCGGAGATGGCGACCCTACCAATCCGGCTAACCCTGCCACTGGTGATCTGAGGCTAATGATGAGGTTCGATTACCCTGGCATAAAGGTCCTGGACAAAGTGGCGGATGAAGGAAGAGGGGCCTTTTCAGCTGGTGTAGGCGAGTTGGAAGTCACCGGAAGTATTGTGTTCGTAGCAGACGATGAGGCTTTCTCGAACATGCTTTGGGAGCTAGCAGTCGCAAAGGATCAAGGGCTCAGCCAAGACTGCTCTGCGATTGGCGATTACACGCGAAATAATTGTTGGACGCAAGAGATCCTCAACAACAACGAGTGGGACGGGAATGAGAGATACTTCAGACTACTTGTGTATGATATGATGGAGTTCGATAATGTAGATCTGAATGCTCCTATCCGAAGCGATCCTGCGAACTTCCAAGTCGTTTTTGACGAGAGCAGGCACGTAACTGGAGTCGTCTCCGAACCATTCGTTCAGACTATGGGGACTGTCGTCCTACTAACTTCAAATCAATTCCTGAAG
>LUSA01000101.1:5870-20708 GCA_001629235.1 Marine group II euryarchaeote REDSEA-S43_B8
ACTTCAAATCAATTTCTGAAGTGGCTAGTGGTTCTGAATGTCACCCTTCTCCTCCTCGTTGCTATGATGGTAGTACCTGAAAAGGAGAACTGGAGGCACGTCTTTGATCTGACCAAATTCAACCAGCGTCCGGAGAAACTCGACCCTGCCACATATAGAGACAGGGTCAGGAAATCGCTGCTAACGAAGGTTAGGATACACCATGACCTTACCAGAGATGAGATGGCGATGACTCCCCCGCCTGAAGTTCAGGCGATGATCGGAGATCCGCGTCTCGTGGAATTGGCTTATAGCCAAAGCCGGACGTACACGCCACAAGAGTTGCGCAAGTTGATGCAAGCTATTCGCCGATGGGGAAAAAATAACTAATAAAATGGAGTGAAAAAAATGAGTGAAACAGGACCACCAAAAGGGATGCAAACGCCGAATACTGGCACACAGGACGCGGCTTTAGCGAAGAAAGCGCAGGAGGCCCGTGGATCGAGCAAGGTCGACGAGGTTTTGGCTGCAACCGGTGCCATGGGACAGGCAATCAGTACTGAGGTACAGAAGGTAATCATAGGAAAGTCACACGTTATTGACAACGTAATGGTGGACATTCTTTCGAATGGAAACCTACTGTTCGAGGATTTTCCCGGATTGGCAAAGACGCTGATGACAAATACGTTCGCGGACGCACTGGGGTGCGACTTCAAGAGAGTCCAATTCACTCCAGATCTTCTTCCAGCGGACATAACTGGGACTAATATTTACGATGCTATGAAGGGGGAGTTCACCTTCAAGCCTGGTCCCATTTTCTGTAATCTCCTCCTGTCTGATGAGATAAACAGAGCGCCTCCGAAGACACAGGCTGCTCTTCTAGAGGCGATGCAGGAGAAGCAGGTCACTATCGGCGTAGTTACACACAAGCTACCCTCTCCTTTCCTAACCATGGCAACCCAGAACCCAGTGGAGCAGGAGGGGACTTACCCGCTTCCAGAGGCACAGCTTGACCGTTTCATGATGAAGATGATGGTCGGATACCCGGACAGAGCAGATGAGAACGAAATCCTACAGAGGAGGATTGACAGAAAGACTGACGAGGTCGAGGTGAACAGTATCACCGACCCAAGTATTGTGGTCAAGATGCAGAAGTCATGCGAGGAAGTCTACGTTGACAGGTCAGTTAGAGAGTATATGGTGGATATCGTAGCTAGGACGAGGGAAGACCCGAGAGTTCTCGTGGGTTCTTCCCCGAGAGGTTCTCAAGCTCTCCTGAAGACCAGTAGGGCGGTTGCGGCCATGCGAGGAAGGGACTTCGTGACGCCAGACGACGTGAAGTCGATTGCAGAACTGGCAGTGGCTCACAGGATTATTCTGAAGCCAGAGCACCAGATTAAGGGACTCGAGACCGGTGAGGTCATTCGAGATATTCTACATGGAAAGAATGCCGCGAATGTCCCCACGGTCTGAATTTTGAGGTGTAAAGGTGGCCTGGAGCCGAAAGTCTGCGATGTTCGCATCTCTTTCGGTTGCGATGTACCTGCTAGGACTAGTGCTTCGAAACCAACAGCTAGTTACGGTAGCAGTAGTTCTTCTTTCATTCCTAACTTGGGCGGCACTTAGGACTGCGCACGGGGATGTCGCCTCCTCGGGCAGGAGGCTCGAGGAAGCGGTGCTGGACGAGGGGATCCAACTCCAGAGTATTGTGGCTATGAGGAAGACCTCGACATCCAGAGTTTTCGAGGATGGCGAGATAGACGTCACCCTCAGGATTCAGAATAGATCTGCAATTGCAAAGGTCTTGGAAGTCAGGGATAGGGTGCCTGAGGTCATGAGAATTAAGAAAGGTGCGAATTACGTGCTGATGGAAATAGGACCAAAAAGGGAGACTGAGATATCCTACACAATAGAGACCCCCCTGAGAGGTTTCTACACCATAGGCCCGGTTTGCATTAGGGTTCAAGATGAATTGGGCCTCTTTCACAATGAGAAAGAGGTGCAACTGAACGACGATTTCCTTGTTTTCCCGTAGATGGAGGACATCAAAGATGCAATGATCAAGAGTAGGGTTCCAAAGATTTTCACTGGAGCAGTGAATATCAGAAACCCCGGTGAGGGTTCAAACTTCTACAACCTTAGAGAGTACTTGCCAGGTGACCCGATAAGGAAAGTAAACTGGAAAGCGACTGCCAGACAGGATGGCAAGATGATGGTTAACGAGTTTGAGAGGGACGCTGTAAGCGATGTCATTATCCTAGTAGACAGTAGGGCAGTGAGTGAAACTGGACCAGTGAGTAGAAACTCCCTGGTTTACAGCACTAGAGCAGCAGCGAGTCTCACCCAGCACTTCCTATCCAGGCGAGACTCCGTAGGGCTCGTGGTTTATGGGGACGAGATTGTTTCCGTGGACAGGGATACAGGGAAGAAGCAGTTGTATGTGATACTGACAAAACTTGCGGGCGCTATGGCGAAAGGGAATACTCCACTGAAGATTGTGACTACCCGAATCATGCCTCACATTCACAGAGGCAGTCCCATCATCATCCTGTCACCGTTGGAGGACGATCCGACAATAGTCGATGCTGTCAGGGACCTTAGGGCTAGGAACTTCGAGGTCACAGTACTTTCACCGAGCAGCTTGGAGTTCGAATTCGATGCAAGGAGAATAGACAGAACAGGCTACGAGGTACTGAAAACTGAGAGAGACATTCTGATGACCGAGCTTAGGGGACTTGGGGCGTATGTAATGGACTGGGAGCCGGATATGCTACTATTCACAGCCCTGGCCGGGGCAAGGGGATTCTGAGGTGTAATTATGGAAGAAGGCAAGGGTCCAGTAGACACATCTCATCTGTATGAGGGGAAGGTAGTACGCTCATCGGCCCCTAGCAGGAAAAGGGCTGCTGGAACACTGAAGGCAGACAGCGGGATACCCGATGATGCGGTTCCAGATGTCGCCATCCCAAGTTGGATAGATGCGATCTTCGGAGGTCCAATTCTGGTCAATAGAGAGTTCGTATCACCAAACAAAATGGTTCTGAACCTTCAGATGGGGGCAATAGGCTCGCTCTTGGTCCTCGGTTTCCTTACTTTCATGCTCACGCCAGTATCCGGAACTGCATGGTTCGCGATATCAAACATGATCGGCTTTGGCTTCCTGGGGCTATGGCTCCATCTACTGATGATTCTTTTTGGACTGATATCTGGTTTCTGGGGGGTTTGGCAGAGAGACCAAAGGGCGATACTGCTTTCTTACGTCATGCTAATTCTGGTCACTATCTGATATTGTACGCAGTCTTCCTAGTCGTATACATCGAGGTCTCTAGCGCAGTAATCCGTTTCTCTATGCTAGATACCTCGATAAGAACAGGAGAGGTCTACGTGATGAACGTCAAGAGCATCACGGACAGATACAACAGGGCACTTGGCTACACCCCTGCCGTTGCAGCATTGGTAGCAACACTGACTCTGTTCATCAATTTCTTCGTGCCCCTATTCGTAGGAATTTTCGACTCGGTTGCAGCAAATCGTCTCGAGGAGAGCGTGGAGTTGACTAGCGTTTACGGCGTCGCATTGGGAACTATCCTGGTATTCATCGTGATAGCAGGAATGTTCGCAATTAACCTCCCTCTCAGGATTCAGCAGTATCTAGAAAGTCAATCCGGCTAGAGGAATCCGCCGGCAATTCCCAGATCCGCGACGACCAGCATTGCCACTGCCTCGACAACAGGTGCTGCTCTCGGGCCAATCACTGGATCGTGCCTTCCGCCGACCTTCAGTGACTGTTTCTTGTTACTCGGAAGATGTAGCGTGAATTGCTCCCTCGGTAGGCTGCTTGGTGGTTTGAAATGCACCAACACCCGTAACGGGGCCCCAGTCGATCTGCCCCCTAGGGCTCCGTCCGCATCTCCAGTCGTGGCCCCCTCCAACTCGGGCACATCATCACCTGGTACCCACATGTCATTATTCTCTGAACCTCTCATCCTTGATGCCTCGGTGCCATTAGAGAACTCTATTGCCCTAGCTCCAGGAATTGCCATGAGTGCTCTGGCAAGAGACGGCTCCAATCCGTCGAACCATGGTTCTCCTACACCAATGGGAAGTCCGATAATCAATAACTCTACCACCGAACCAATTGAGTCCTTCTCTCTTCGGATTTTTCTTATCGATTCTCCCATTATTACTGCTGCGTCGGGATCTCTGCAGTTAAGCCTGGACATCTCCGTTCCCTCTTCGAGTGCCTTGGAAGTATCGAGATGAATCAATGGCCTGGCGGAGATGTCCCCCACTCTGCTTAGATGGGCATGACAGGACCAACCTGCTTCGTCCAGCATCTTCCTGACCTGACTTCCAGCTGCCACTAATCCAAGAGTGAGCCTAGCAGACTGCGACCCCCCTCCTCGGGGATCGTTGGATCCACTGGATCTTATTTCCTCAACCATGTCAGCATGGCCTGGGCGTGGATGGTCGGGAAGGAAACTATAGTCAGATGACCGCGCATCTGAGTTTCTAGCAATCATTAGCAACGGCCAACCTGTTGCCTTTCCCTCATGCACTCCTGACAGAATCTCGCATTCGTCTGTCTCCAATCTGGCTGACATTCCTCTTCTTCCAGGTTTTCTGAGAGATAAGTCGTTCACAAGAGCATCCAAGTCAATTTCTGTTCCTGGAGGAATTCCCTCGAATAGCGCACCTACACACTTGCCGTGACTTTCCCCAAATAGCGTGACTTTCAGATGCTCACCAAGTTCCATCCCCATCATTGCACCTCGGAAATCTCATCTTTCACATAAATGCCTGTTGAAATAACCTCCAATCCAGATTCGGAAAATAGCTTGGAAAGAGATGTCGAATCTTCCTGGAAGCATACGATTGCAATTGATGGGCCGGACCCACTAATGCCGGCTGCAATGGCTCCGGATGCGATGCTCAAATTGCAAATTCTCAGAGCCTCTTGATCATCGGTTGCTGCTGCAACAGCCATTCCATTTGATGACAATGCGTCTAGAATAGATCCTCTCATTACGGAAGCCAGTGACCTCTCGAATATCTGCTCGTGCTGCGAAAAGGCCTCAGCTGAAATCTCCACTGATCTTTTTCCCCTTAGTAGTATAAGTATCGAAAGACTAGGATCAATATCACCTTGGAGGATTATTGACTCAGATGCAGATAGGGCGGGGTCAACTAGCTTCCAGCCCGGTTCCAACGACGCCCAATTATCGTCCATGCTACCAGTCTTAGCACAGTTCGAGATGAGTTGTGAGTTAGCTGCGATATCCGCAATCTCAGAGTTTGAAAGACCGGTCCAGGAATATGAATTGAGGGCTCTGAGAGCTGCACATGACAATGCTGAGCTCGACTTGAGCCCTTGGCCTATAGGGATTGAGCTGTCCACCTTCCATCCGAATTGGTCGGGGGTTGGGAGGCCCCTATCCCTCCAGCATTTCTCTACTGCAGCTAGAAGTCCGTTTCTGTCATCTTCAATTTCAACCGCATCTTCTACAATCTGAACCTTGGTTGTTAGTTGGATGCCGATAGAGCATCCCCTGCCCAATCCCAGAGCGTGGAGGATGGATATCGCGCCGTTCGATTCGCCCTCCCCTAGCACCTTCACTTCTCCACCATCCCCCCATCAAGTGCGATTCCGATGTGCCTGACTCTATCGTCTGTGAATACCGTAATCTTGTCTCCAGCCTTTGCATCTGTTACTGAAACGGCTGTCCCCGTTGGGGAAACAAATCTAACTGTCTCTGCTTGCTGGACTACTGTCTGACCCTCTTCTCCGGAAATCTCGAATCTGACAACGAGAAGGGGGCGCATTTCGATCTTCAACCGGCCTACAACGGCAGTTTCGATATATCCGGGCGATGATAGGATGGCTATGTAAGAGTGAATCGCTCCAGCATTTATCCTGAATGGCCTATTGGGAACATATTCTGAGGAAATAGTTTCACCATGTATTAGGCATAATTTTCCTGAGATAGAGCCAGTCGCTGCCCCTTGTCCTTCGTTTATCCTTCTTGTCAGATCTATACATACTCTCTCACCAACTCCTGCACTCTCCATAGATAGGATTCTTGCCTCTGTAGGGTTTATTTCTGTATTCTCGGGAGGGTCTTCCTTCGTCCATCTGTCTCCCAAAAACTTGATCGCTACGTCTACCATACCCCCTGGGATCAGGATAGCATCGACACCCCCTCCAAGTGCAAATGCTGCTCCGGAAATTTCTATTTCTCTATCTATTGCTGCGGCGATTCTTGTCTGAGTCCCTCTGGAACATGCGATTAGATTCTCGAGGGGTATCATCGTCCAATCCGAGCATCTGACCAATATCCACGGCACAAGTCCAATGAGAGAAATTGCCTCATCCTGATCAGAGGGAACGTCAATTGAAACTTCTACCACATCATGGGAAGAACCAGTCCACAAGCGGGAGATGAAATTTTGATCCAGGTCCAAGTTCTCTTCATTCTCTACCCATATCTGCATCCTCTCACCTCAGATGCCTGGAAGCCTCTTCTGCATTGGCTCCGTCATGAACAATGGCCCTTAATGCTCTGATTCGGGAAGCTGGATCCTCAGAGGAGAATACGTTTCTCCCCATACAAACCCCGGACCCCCCTGCATTGATTGACTTCTCGACTAATTCCAGAACTTTACCGAAGTCATCGTCCTTGGGACCTCCAGAAACCAGTACCGGAATCGGGACCGAGGAGCATACTATCCCGAATGACTCCTCGGACCCAGTCCAAGGAACCTTGACGACGTTGCACCCCAACTCCCAAGCAAGTCTAGCCGCATGAGCGACCCCTGAAGTTGAGTCTGAATCATCCAAGTTCAGGTTTCCACCCCTGGGATAGAACATCCCCAATACCGGGATTGATTTCTCATGAGAATCCGTGGTTATCCTAGCCATCCTCTGTATCATCTCAGGCTCTGCCACATCTCCGAGATTGACTTGTGCCGACATTGCAATTGCCCCCCTATCAAGACCCTCGGAAGGAGTAGCAACCAGAACCTTATCTTGAGAACGGTCGCCTCCATGGATGGTGGACAAGGATGCGTGGCAGACGAAGCGGCCCCATGACGTCCTGGCGAAGTGGTGAGAGATAGGTCCCTTCTGCATTACTATTGCATCTGCCCCCCCTTCAATGACTGCATCTACAGCTTTATCGGGGTCTAACAAACCCTGTTCCGGGAAGGAAGATGCGCTGTGGTCCATTGGGACCCAAACCCCTCTTCCATTCGGCAGAATCGTTTCCAAGCGGCTTGCAAGGACGTCTGTCATGATTTATCGCCTATGTTCCCCTCTCTTGAAGGGTACCATTTGCCTCTTTCCTAGACAAAAAACCGAATTGGAGTCACATCTCCAAGTCCACTATAACAGGGGCATGGTCGGAAACGACAAGCCCGCCCTCCCTCATTATCTCTGCAGATTTCATCAGGGGCCTTGCGGCCTTGTTTGCTAGGATGTAGTCAATCCTCCAACCCCTATCCCTCTCCCTTGCCCGGCGAAAGTTAGACCACCACGAATAGGGGCCCTTGACATCTCCCACGTGAATACGTAGGAGGTCCGACCAACCAGATGCAAGCATTCTATCGAACCACTCCCTCTCATGCTCCAAGAAACCCGAGGTGCGCTTATTTCCGGCTGGATCCCAAATATCATCCTCCGTGTGCGCGATATTCAGATCACCGCAGAGAAGAGCGGGTTCATCGGAGTCTAGGAACTGCTGACTCCAGACTAGCATGTCTTCGAGCCATTGATCCTTGTAGTCCTGGCGCTCTTGTCTTGCTGATCCATTTGGAAGATACATGTTGACGCAACTTAGATTGCCATGTTTCGTCACTAGTACCCTGCCTTCGGGGTCTCTAGTCTCATCAAGATCCGTATCTATGCCCCTCCCAATCTCTACCATCCCGACTCTTGAGCATGACATTACGCCAGAGTAACCCTTCTTCTGAGCTGGATGCCAAATCACCTCGTATCCCTCCGGCTCGGACCATTCTTTGGGCATCTGCTCAGGTAGAGCCCTAACTTCTTGGAATAGCATTACGTCGGCATCGATCCTCTCGATGAAATCATCAAGCCCCTTTCTATGGGCTGCTCGGATACCATTCAGGTTCCAAGTTACGACTCGCATGTCCATGCGCTACTGCGATAGGTCTTTGACCTTCTCGACTAGATCCATCTTTCTGATCCTCCTCATACCATATGGGGTCAGGATGACAGAGATGAACACAACAATCCCGATTAGTTGCATTGCTACTACCGGATCTGCTGATACGGTCATGTAAAATGACCACTGTACGAAAGACGAGACCATTGCTTGAGTTCCGACCAAAGTGAACACGAACGCCAAAACTCCTCCAATCAGGCCTATCGCCAAGTGCTCGCCGAACATCATCCAGCCAAGTCTGTTCATTGGGGCTCCCAGAACCCTTAGCGTTGCAATTTCCCTATCTCTTTCTGAGAGGTTGATTATCAGGGTATTGAATAGCACCACTATTGCAATCAGGATTCCGAGAAACAGAATGGAGCCCAAGAAGCCCTGCTGCTGCTCTAGAATTGACTCGTACGAAGATATCAGGTCCTCCTTTTCTATTACTACTAGTGAGACGTTGCCAAGGTCACTATCTGCAACTGCTCCCTCTGGGAGGTCTATCAGAACGGCTGTTGCTTCCACCCCGACTATCTTTGCCAGGTCTGATCTGTGGAAGTAAACGGTTCTACTCATTTCCCCCTGAGTAATTCCAACAATCTCAACGGGCGCGGGGGTTGACCCGAACACGAGAGTCTGGATTTCTCCTGTCTCCCATCCTAGGAAATGGTTCAGACCTTCGTCAATTAGAATCTGATTAGTCTGAAGACCTGCTTCGGGGAGCTTGCCTTCCTTTAGATCTAGTTGGATTAGTGCGCTGCTTTCCGTCGATAAGACTTCCATTCCATTGGCCGAAATTACTCGTGAGTCATTGACTGGATTTGCTGGGAAGGTAATGATTCTCTCGTGATAGCCGCCCTTGTCATCCACCCATTGGATTACTTCATCCTCACCTCCGAACAACACATTGGCCTGGATGTCCCAGTTCTGATCATCTTCTACTGATCCCACGGTCATTTCTTCCATTGATGACATCATTAGAGTCGTGCTTCCAAACAGCAACATGGAGAGTCCTGTTGCTGTTTGGAAGCACGACTCTAATGATGTCATCAATGGAAGAAATTCTGACCTCATGCTCCCCCCTCATTACCTCTAGAGGCTGGAGCCTGGATGCTTGAACGGCTGGAAGTATTCCCGAGAAAAGTACGACAGCCGTTGTAACCACTACTATCTGCATTACAATTTGTCCGAGTTCCGCTGGTTGGAGAATGGGTATGCCCATGAAGTCCTCATAGAAAGTCAACATGGCGGGTGTGCCCAGATAAACACCCAGAATAGCTCCGAGCAAGGATCCAGCTATTACAATTCCTAGTGGCATGATGACATAGGATGGCATGATTGCCCATCTTGGGACGCCGAGTGTTCTCAAAATCGCTATCTCCCGGGATTGGGACTGGACTAGCCTCTGAAGACTAAGGAATAGAGTGATTCCAGCGATAGCTGCTATCATCCCTGTAATCGGGATGTAAAACAGCATAGCTCCTTCGGCGTCGGCGCGTAATATTTCCACTGAGAAAACTTGTGAGCGGTCGTAAATTAGAGAAGGCGAGTCTACTGAGTTTGAAATTATCTCATCCATTGCTTGAGTGATAAGGGTGAGTTCAGGACCATCGTCCTCATCTGTGGACGGGAGATTGTAATCCGGAGTACCCAAGATGTCTATCAGGAGGAGATTCGAAGAGCCGCTGCTCATGTTAGCCAGTCTCTCCAGACCCTCTGATGAGAGGTACCCTGTCGCAAAGGTACCTGGCTCAGCGGGGAATAGATCTCCGTCTTGTGCGTAGTAAAGATGGTTTGAGTGGAGTCCAATCCCCACGACTGTGAAGTTCATTCTACCGTTCCCGGCACCTATGGTCACGGAATCGCCCAAGGATATCTCCATCCCGGTTGCGACGCGGGCATCGATGACTATCTCGTATTCCTCTGTAGCCACCCTCCCGGAACAGCAATGGTGGCTAGGCATCCACACGCGGTCTACGGATCCCTCGTCGATTCCGTGCCAGACTGCTGGGACGAGTTTCTCTTTCTTTTCCCCCTCCTCTGTCGTTTCGTAGAACATTGTTCCATCTAGCCTCAATCTAGGCTCGCATTTGTTGAGGGCCAAAACGGATTCTGGCCAATTACTGGCGATATCCTCGCAAAGAGAGACTGAGGTTTCTCCATCCCAAGTGCCACTTGGGTTCTCCACCCACAAATCTGGAAGATTAACTGCATTCTCGGAGTCCTCGTAGATTTCGTCATACATGCCGGAAACGGTATGCGCGTAAGCTGCGAATGATACCCCGGCAAATACTGCCACTACTACCATGGCTACCACTGCAATGAGTCTGATCTTTGACCTCATCATGCTCCTTGCCAGACGCTTGTTCAGTAGGATGAGCATTCTCACACCTATCCTACAATGTGTATTGGGGTTGAGGAGGGGGCATGCCCTCCGCCGCTTTCATCGGAGATGATTTTGCCACTATCGATCCTAATGACTCTGGTAGCATATTGCACCAGAGACTCGTCATGAGTGACGAATACACATGTGATTCCCTCTGAGTCGCACGCCTTGACTAGGACTTCCATCACAACAGATGATGTCCATGAGTCAAGATTCCCCGTCAACTCCTGCTTCCTGCCAACTCCTGAATTAGCAGTAGGTTCTCCAAAACAGTAAGGTCCTGTAGTAGATTGAAGAATTGGAAAACGTATCCAATGTTCTCTCTTCTGAATGTAGTCATAGCCTCTGATTCGTTCTTTGGGACCTTTTTACCCGAGAATTGGTATTCTCCGGATGTCGGGCTGTCCAATGCAGATAAGCAGTTGAGAAGCGTGGTCTTTCCAGAACCAGATGGCCCCAGAAGTATGATTCTTTCACCTTCATTTATCTCCAAATCAACCCCATCCAGTGCTCTTACTGTCTCTGAAGCCATTTGGTAGTGCCTCTCCAATCCACTGATTTTTACGAGTGCCATGTTTTCCCCAGTGACTCGGGTCAGCAGATATTCAAAATGACTTCTGTACTATGTATCCGAAGCGCCAGCGAAAAAGGCCATTGAGTCCTTGAATAGTTCCTCCCTCCTGAACCTCTTGTTGTCTCTGATCTTGAGCCAAGTGAAACCAACTGCTAGCAAGAGTATGAATGGGATG
The DNA here is from genome assembly GCA_001629235.1 of Marine group II euryarchaeote REDSEA-S43_B8. Lineage (GTDB taxonomy): Archaea > Thermoplasmatota > Poseidoniia > Poseidoniales > Thalassarchaeaceae > UBA36. The sequence continues at coordinate 17,150 of LUSA01000101.1, forward strand.
AATGCCTCTGCATGGTACTTGTGCATTACCTCGATTATCCCTCTAGCCGTATATGCCCATGTGATAGAGGCTGCTGTTCCGCCGATGAAGCATGCAGCCAGAACCCTCTGGAATCTCATCCTTGCAACCAAGCCCAGCATGGCGCCTACTAACACGCCGCTTGCCATGAATGGGATCCACACGAAAACGATTAGCCCCCAGAACCCGTACTTGTCGATCCTCTTCCTGTTCTTATGAGCAACATACTCCACAGACGAAAGGATGTCTCCCATGAATGGATTCTGGAGAAGGGCGCCCGGGATTCCCCCTCTCTTTGCCACCATTGCCTCACCGGACTCTAGGTCATTTCCTAGGTGCTTCCTTAGATCTCCTTGAAGGTGCTGATAGGTTGGCTTGAACAGGAAGTATGCGAACCTAGTCACGGGCCTGTAAATCACTCTGACGAATACTGCATCCTCATCGGCCAAAATTGCTGAGCCGTAGTCAGCGACGTCGTGCTTCCGGAACCATCTGGACATGCTCTCTCTGAATGCCTCTTCGAGTTTACCGAACTGCCCCATTGAGGAGAAGAAGGAACTGTAATCGTCAGATAGTCTGATTTCACCCAATTCACTGAAATCTATGGTTTCTTCTGATTCAGTGTCGGAGTCTGTGCATACTGTCTTGATTTGGAGGGGCCTCATTTCTCCGAATATTCGAAACTCATTCAGGATGTCTTTGATGATCGTTCCTTTTACATCGATGGGACTGGCAATGGTCTTCCTAGAGGTATTGTAGGGCAGGAAAACATCTACCGAAATAGCCCGATCCTGGACCTTTATTGATGATAGATTTGGCTTGATGTGAAGTCTCTTCGATGCTTTTTCTATTGTCCGAACAAGAAGTCTGTTCATTTGCTCGGTTGTTAGGAGATCGTCGGTTTCCCTGTGATACAATCTGTGCATCAGAGGGTACTGGACGCATAGGAAGAATACCGACATCCCAAGAGATATCGTTGCCATGTACCAAGGAGGGACCTCTGCGTTGCCTCCAGTTAGCATTGCTGTCTCTCTGCCACCGACCCACTCGGCTCCCATGAGTATCCACCCCCAAACCCCCATATCCTGAATAGTCATACAGGCTCTAGTTTCTTCATCTGACTTCTCCATCTCCCTGTGAGTTTCCCCGGACCCGAACAGGGAGGATGAGGAAGAGGTGTGCAATTCTATTTCCAGTTCCTTGAACGAGATTAGACTACCGGGGCTTTCAACCGCCTCCACTATTTCTTCTTCGGACCATTCTCTTGAGTCACTATCTGAAGACAAAATCCCGATTCTAACAATGTAATGGCCGTCCTCCAAATCATCGCTGTTCAATTCTATCGATAAGTCGCCAGTTCCCGATTCCCCCATCGTCAATGTTGGTTCTCCTACTCCTCCATCTGACTCAACAGAAGACTCGTTCCAGACTGCAACAAGAATACCGAATGTCGAAGAGGTTTCTAAGTTATGACTCTCTATCTCTAGATCATCTCCCTGGACCCAGGACTTGATCCAAACCTCACCTCTTCTGTCCACGCAGTCATTTGGATCCAAAGGAGTCCCGGATAGAGTATCATCGATACTAATCGAGTCACCCAGAATCAATCCAGATGAGGCCAGAGTTATCATTCCGAAGAAAACCAGACCAGTCATCACGCCGAAGACCAGAGTGTAGTCATCGAATGTCTTAGGAACGATTGTATTGACCAAGAAGCTCTTTCCTGGATTCTCTCGTCTATCCCTTATCCTATCCAACTCTTGGTCCAACTTATCTTCTGATTCGGCATCAAGAGATGCAACCTTGTCTATATTTTCGTCAACTTCAGAAGTTGTCGAAGAGGGGTCGTTTTCAACCATTGGAAGCAGACGAGTGGGGCTGGCGTATGTGATGTTTTTCACGGAAAATTATGCCTGACCATATTCTGTCAATGAAGTGAATTCCCAGAAGACTGAGTTTTAAGTAAAAGATTTGAAATTTTAGGCAATTTTAATGTCCTCCTACTACGTAGGAGGATTATGTCTAGTGGCAACGCGGTCGGGTCACGTCTTTCCCTACTGCTTGTCACACTGATGATTCTCCCGAGCTTTCTGGCTATCGCGGTCGTCGGAGAGCAATCTGAGATAGAAGAATTCGGATCGCATAGAGATACTATTGAGTCACCGGGTTTCTTCCCCCTTGATCCTGGGTCTGTTAGTTCAGATGAGCCGGCTCATGGATGGATTTGGGACAAAGGGAATATCGAAACGGCCTCACTTGCTTATCGAACTGCCTCCTATGTTCCTATTCAAGAGTGGACCCTTAGAACCGGTGAAGATGTTATTTCTGGATGGCACACATTGGGAAGGGATTACCCCGTCCCCTCAGATTGGATTTCGAATCTAGAAGAGAGTGGGATGGAGTGCAGAACCTTCTACGCCCCGGTGGGACTCCACTGCAATGTCCCCAAGTTGTCACCTGCAGAACTGATGGACTTGGGAGTAATCGGGGCATTCAGACTAGCTGAAACGGACAAGATGTCTCCTGGAGCCATCGCTATCGCGAATGGTCTCGAGAGCGGGCTAGCAATAAGAGAAGGAGATGATTATGCCAAAATATTCTGCTTCTCTAGACAATGAGGTAGCGGCTACCATTAATGGCGCAGAATGGGTCAGTATTCCCTCAAACATGGCAGGCAATGGAGGTGCACTATCTGGCGACGGAGTGATTGTCGCTGTGATGGACTCTGGCCTCGATAATGCTGCTGAGTGCGACGGAGTTTCACATTGCAACAGTGTGAACTCAGGAATAAACGCTGACTTTGCAGGGAGAATCAGGGGAGTGGTATCCTACGCAGGGTCCACATGCGGAACTAACGGAGGTTGCGGACCTGATGACAACAATGGCCATGGCACTCACGTTGCAGGATCGGTCCTCGGCGATGGGAGTAACTCTCCTGTGGGATGGGATAATTCCGGAATGGCTCCCGGGGCCCAGCTATTCATGCAGTCAGTTGGCTGGAAATCAACTGACGGTTCCCTCGCTCCTCCATCTTACGGAGATGGATTCCAGGAGGCATACAATGCCGGGGCGAGGGTCCACACCAATTCTTGGGGAACCGGTCCGGACTGCGCCACGGAGGGGAGCCTTAACTCCGGCTTATGGTGCTTACAAGTCTACAGTGCCACCACTGAGTCGCTGGATACAGCAGCACATCAGTATCAGGACCTCACTGTTCTTTTCTCGATGGGCAATGACGGTAGGGACTGCGTTGGATCATCCTTCGCCACTGATGAGTCTGACCCGGATGGAGACGGAACTCACCAGTTCCCGGCGCACCCCTATTGTGCTGCGGGGAAGAACGGCGAGATAAACTTGGGAGTGCTGAACCAGCAGGCTTCGGCCAAGAACATTATCTCTGTAGGAGCTTCTGAGACTCAACGACAGGGAGGCAGAAACGTGCCCACTCGTGCTGCGCGAGATGCCATGGATGAGAGAGACGAATCTGGTGCAGATATGGCTGCACAGCAACTCCCTGCGAGGAGAAGAGGAGCGTTCGTAC
>LUSA01000102.1:0-2829 GCA_001629235.1 Marine group II euryarchaeote REDSEA-S43_B8
GACCTAGATGATGAAGAGCAAAATGATTGTATTAGACTTGGTGAAATCCTAGAGATTTGCATAAGATACAGGAGCAATTCTGCATTGGCCCTAGTATTCGATGAACTGATGGATCAACCGCGTGTAACAAGCCATCTTCTAGATCCGAGTTTTGTTGGTAAGCCAATCTTCGAGGAATGCATGGGTTCAATTCTCATGTCGGGGACATTATTTCCTCCGGAGATGTATGCCGATATTCTCGGAATTCCTACGGAACTCACCAATTGTATGGAGTACTCCTCGGGTTTTCCTCTGGGAAATAGGCCTGTTCTCATTGCCAGTGATGTAACTAGCAAATTCACTGAGAGAGAGAGTAGTTTTGACTCGATAATAGAACACGTTAGATCAGTGATTGATAATACTCCGGGAAACATAGCAATCTTCGCTCCTAGCTATTCGATGCTTGAAAGAGTATATGGTGAGTTTTGTCCGCCTAATTGGTGTCGTAAATCAATAATCAAAGAAGAACAAAGAATGAGCAAAAGAAGAGTCGAGGGACTTGTGTCCAAGTTATATGAGCAGCGAGATATGGGGGGGGCGGCTCTCTTCGGAGTCCTAAGCGGGAAGTTGTCCGAAGGGATTGATTACTCTGACAATGTCCTGAGTGCATTGGTCTGTGTAGGACTGCCGCTTCCGCCCCCAAGTGCCAGACAGGATGCCCTATTGGAATACTACACTAAGAAATTCGACAGGAATAGGGCTTGGAAATACGCAAGCCTCCAACCTGCAGTGAATAGCATACTGCAAGCACTTGGAAGACCCATTCGCAAGAAGGAGGATAGGGCGATAATAGTCCTCCTGGAGAAAAGACTTCTAGAAAACAGAGTCAGTAGGTGCATGCCAGTAATGCAGAAGATGCAGACTTCAAATCCTTCCAGGACAGCTGAGAGAGTAAACTCGTTCTTCCAGATGTGAACATCAATGGGTTCATTCGGGTCGGATATCTGGTCGTTACATGGAGTGGACGAAAATAGATGTCGAGTCAGACAAAGATATCAGAGAGGAGGTCGGTGGATTGGCGGATCTCAAGGTCGGTCTTGACACCGATGCTGAGTCCATGCACCGGGAGTTCATGAGGGGCCTGCCTCACCTATCTGATGTTCAAGAGATGCACTCATCCGTAGTTTCGGAAATAGAGTCTAGAGCATTGAATGATGAAGTCTCATCACTAGGGGAGTTCGTATCGGAAATAGGTGGCGAATGGTCTGGCAATGATATCCGAATCCCCCTCCCCTCTGTTCAGAGGGATGGATTCTCCATTGGCACGAGAGAAGACGGAGATGCTCAGCTAGTCAGAATAATGTCAGCTGGGAGTTTCGGAGGGATGATCAGATCATTCCGCCTACCGGAAGGAATGAGAATAGAGGGAGCCAAGTGGGAAGGAGATATCGTCTCCATCAGGTTGGACTGAGTCACTCTTCCAGCTCGAACTCGAGTGGACCTCTCTTCGGGATGTCCTGCATCGCCTCAATCTCCTCAACTACTGAGGACAGGGCCAGTTGGGCATTGTCCCTGTGGGCATCTCCTAGGACGTGGCTGGAGTACCGTGCTTCCTCGAAAATCCTGTCTAGCGAAACCAATGATGCCTCGCTGATGGGCAGTGCGCCTCGGATAGCCATCTCGAACTCCCTGACGGTCTCGAAGTTACGACGCAGGAACCCGCGTCGGGTGAGGACTGAGCATAGGTTCTCATAGCATAGGAAGATGGCTCTCCTGTACTCGTCGCCCGACGCTAGCATCTCAACCGTCTGTCCGAAAATGTTGGCCAGCTCCTTGATGGTGGACTTCCTCCTAGTGTTGATGGCCATGGCACCTATCGCTACTAGAATGGCCCCCACAACAATGGCCACAATGGCTACTGCTGCCCTATCCAGGAAGGATGCCTCCTCTGGCTTCTCATAGGCGATTTGGACGCCTGATGACGGGAGCAGAGCCAAGCTACCTGGTTCGATGAAGTCCGAGTCGGACATCAGCAGGACAGCGAGTACCCCCCATCCCTCGGGAGGAGGGGATTGCGAGGACAGTGGAGGCAGAGGTGCCATTGACTTGAACTCGTATTCGAAGACCCCATCCGCCCCTGTCAGTTTGGATACGGAGAAGTGGGTGACGCTGCCGTTGGCAAGGCTAGCACTCAGAGAGAGTCCTTCCAAGGGAGTTCCGGTGTCCCTTGCCGTGGCGTTCACTGAACCCCTGATTATTCTCTGTCCGTTGGAGAGTTCTATTTCCGAGTACTCGAAGTCGACCTCGACCATGACAAGGATCTCGATTTCCTTGGACCCCCCATTCAGGAAGCTTGCCTGATTCGACTCCACGATAATCGTAATCATATTGTTTCCCGGGGTCATGAACTCCTGTGCCTTGGCTCTAATCTGGAAGTTCATAGTGTCGGGGTTGCCCCAAGGTCCCGAAGTCATGGGGAGTTCGGTTTCTCCCCAAGCAAGAGACATGGAGAGATTATCGAAAATTTCCGAGTCTCCGCCGACCTCCCTTATCAGGCCCTGGAGCATTATCGATCGTGAAGGGGAAGGGTCTCCTCTCCCTATTGTGTTTGTAATCGGCTGCATCTCTATAACGACGTCAGATAGGGCGAATACCTCCATTTGTGATTCATCAGGAAGGTAAAGGAACTCACCTTGGAATAGGAACGTGAAGTTGTGAGAACCCCTGTCTAGGGAGTACTGCACCCTGTGACTCAGAGAGAACAGCCCTCCCTCTTCTGTAGTTATGGTTTCTACATCTGAGCCGTCAAGAAGAACAGTGATTTCCCTTCCTTCCAGGCCTTGCTCGAAA
>LUSA01000102.1:2909-3824 GCA_001629235.1 Marine group II euryarchaeote REDSEA-S43_B8
GTATGGTACGATACGGTGAAGTTGGAGTCTGTAGAGCCCTGTCTGTAGAATCCTTGAGCAGGTGCGATCGCGGAAATGGAGTGGTTACCTATTTCCACGGATTCCGGGACCACCCATTGCAGACTCCAGTTGCCATCCTGCTGACTGCTTGTAATGCCAATGAGGACCCCATCCACGAAGACCTCGATGGTATGGCTGTCCAGCCAACCGTTCTCGAGATTGTCCTTGACGGTACCGGATACGGTCATTTCATCCCCTACAGCAACTGGTCCGAGATCATCAATGGTGACCGAGACGGGTGCGAAGACGGTGAATACTACGGTGGAGTTGGATGGGAGGATGAAGTCCTCACCAAGGAACTCAACCCCGATGATTATGGGACCAAGTGGCATATCGGGTGGAATTGGCACTAAACCTACGAAGGATCCGTTGGAGTTTACTGATATCGAGGTTATTTCCTGTCCGTCCACTGAAAGGACAAGGCCCCTATTGGGAATGGCCCTCCCCACGCCGTCTGTGAGCATCCCCTCAACAGTGGCGACCTCGGTCCTGTCTATCTCGGAAGGAGAAGTGGAAATCACTACTTGTGAAGGCTGTGTCACATTGAATGCCAGGGAGTCTGTTGAGCCAAGGTAGTACTCAGGATTAACCGAGTCTCCCTGGCCCATTGGATCGACCCATGAGAATCCTCCTAGGAACTCGACTCTGGCTTGGTGTTGTCCGAAATCCATGTCTGAGGGAATCTGGTATGTTATCGACCACTGTCCCGTAGTAGAGTTCGAGAATACGGTGTATGCTGGTCCTACGTCAACCCCATCAATGTGCAAATGAATTAGGCCTCCACTGAGGTTACCGTCTTCTTTCAGCATCTGTCCCTTCTCGTCTTGGAGGGAGCCGGTGAAGGTTACTGAGGAC
>LUSA01000103.1 GCA_001629235.1 Marine group II euryarchaeote REDSEA-S43_B8
AGGTCAATTGAGCCTGGACATCCACTCCCTCTCCAATAGTAATCCCATTTCATATTTTGATAGTGAAAGCCATCTCCGGTACTCTCGGGAGTCGCTAGGCCTAACAGAGAATGTAGTGGTAATTGGCAGTTCGCTGGAGAAAGGAGAGTCGAAGTGCTTGTGAGATATGTCCCAAAGAACGAGTCCCTCGGATGGAGCCCTGCCCAAGTCCACACTTACATTGGGGGAGTTTAGTGCGGATTCCAGATCTAGGATAGATATCCTACCAGATGCTATTCCGGCGAATGCTGATGCGATCCTTCTGACTTGGTTCCAGATGAATGACTTTGCCTGTATGGAGAATCCTATCAGTCTCCCGTCATCAGAAGTCCACGGAATACAGCGGTCTACTGTTCTGATCGGATCTGTGCCGGATTCCAATCTAGAGAGGTTTGTGAAGTCGTGCTGGCCCTCGACCAAAGAGCAGGCTGCTGAAATCGCATCGTTTTCGCATTCGGACGGCCATTCCTCTATCGTCTCCAAGCGATATAGGTAGCTTCGTGAGTCCGCATACCTAACCTTGGAAGTGGGACTGCACCTACAGGAAGGTGGTCGTTTAGGGCTCGTACTATTGAGTCATTGCTTGAATTAGAGGAGACTGAACTGGGAAGATCTATTCTGACTAGATTCGTCCTAACGCTTACCCCAGAATCTGTTCTGCTGGACATCTCCAAGCAACCCTCTGACCACCAAGTTAGTCTTCTCAGGGCATCCCTCATGGAACCCTCTACGGTTCCAACATCTGGCTGGATCTGTGACCCGTGGAATGAGTTTCCATGATAGCCTAGGGCGACCAGAAATCGGTCGCTCAATCGTTCACCTCTACTCGGTCTGGAGGTACTCCAGGGCTTCCTCAGCGGAAGCGAAGCCCATTCCAAGGAGAGCGAACTCGACTGCTACTGGAAGGAACTGCTTTGCGAAGCCCTCACTTCTATCGAAGTTGGTCTTGAAATCGATATTATCGATGAGCATTTTCGCTGCCTGGTATAGATCCTGAGTGACATCGAAATCGTCAGATGAGTCGCCTAGGTCCTTGAGTTTCCTCAGTTCGCGAATTGCCATTGGAATCCTATCGAACTCAATCAGTGCGTTCGCATAGGCGGCCTGATACTCTGTGCTCTCTGCATCAAGTGCGGCTGCCTTCTTGAAGTAGGCTGCAACCTGTCCCTCGTTTATCCGGTCATTGCCCTTCTCGTCAAAGTTCCCGTTCTCTTGTATCTCGAATAGTGCGGATTCGGCCCAGCCATGGTAACCTGCAGGGTCATCTCTGTTGGAGTTGATGTGTGCCTCGAAGATTTCCATGGCTCCCATGAAATCTCCCTGAGTAATGCATTGGGCCGCCTTAGTGATTGTTTCCTCGTTCGACATATGTCTCAGTGTCTGTGGGAGGACTCAGGGTTATGAACGGTGCGGAATGTTGGGTTCTTGATTTCACTTCGGCCTTCAATTATTCAACTGCTGGTCCGACATTGGCATCCATCAGTTCGTTAATCAATCGGTAAACGTCCATTGGGCGCCTTACCCCATAAAGGCAGTCTGCCGGGTCACTGGCCTCTACGGTTCTATCTCTCTGCAAAGTTATCCAACCAAGAAGGAATGAGAAAATTCTCATCTTACCCCCGTGGGGTTGTATAATCTCGGGCGCAACTCCTGCGGAAGCACCCAGAGATTCGACCTGCAAGCCTACTCCCGAACCTGTAACCACGTGTATATTGCCAAACCCTAGTATCCTTCCCAGTATTGTTGGATCTGCCTTTAGATTCTCCACTTTGTGGTAGGAAATCCCATGCGCACTGGTTTCGAAGTACAGGAAGCTCTGTCTGATGTGTATCCTCTTGTCTGTTATAGCATAGTGGAAAGATCTCTGGTACAGAACTGTAAGTGAAACCATGACTAGGAAGGATAGGAGCCCCAATGGAGCGAACCAAGAGTAGTTCCACGCTGGAAGAGGGCTTGAGAAGCTAGAGTCAAAGAAACCCCCCATCCACTCCACTACATCCATTAGTTTCCACAAAAGTGGGATAATGCAGCAAATCAGAAGCCAGGATGTTGTCCACTTTCCAGAAGTGGAGAAATTTGCATAGTGATTGATCTTGGTAAGAATTAGCATGCATATGACAAACCCCATCACTCCCGTTGTGTCTATCAGCCAAATTACCACAGATAGGACGAAGTTGGCCTGTCCTTCCCCTTCTGGAGTGTCTAGCAGTTCTCCAAGGAAGAACGCAATATGGACCAGGAGAACCATAATCGAGAGGATGTACTTGTCGGCCATTGAAGACGTTGCGGGCCCCCCTCTCCAGATTGGAGTCTCCGAATCCGTGATCTCGGGGAAATCAGAACGAGCAGAGTCCTCATCGATGTTGGACTTGAACTGCTCAACGAACTCAGACATGCTCTATCTGCTTCGATGATTGTTTCTAAGTGATTGCCATCCAAGTTCGTCAATGTAAGAATCCCCAGGAGTGCTCGGCATTCCCATGAATCCAATCATAGTCTGACAAGGTCCTAGTTCCTTCTTCATCCTCAATCTCTAGTCTAAAGACCTCGAATGGATACTCGTTGTAGGTCAGATGGCTAACTAGGCCCATTCGAGTTGGTTGGTCGAATGTCCACCTAGCCCGACCCAAGTATGATCCGTCATCAAAGTGGACCATCCCCCAGAACCAGGGCACTGACGGGGCCTGGACTGTGACCTTCTGGACGTAGGCCGTCCCCTCCATTTCCTCCCCATCTACGACCAATCTGGACTTCATGCCCTGTAGCCTTAGTATGTCGTAACCCATACCAAGTGCTATCTCGTTATTCCTGTATGTGAGTTCGCTCGGAGGGCCCCACCATGGCGTTAGTTGCGCTTCGAAAGAAGAAGGCGCTCCCCGTGACCTAGCTTCCCTGTCACTCGAAAGACTAACCCACATGGACTCGTTTCCTGGGGACATCCCCATGGAAAGGTCCTCTCTCTCTATCGGGATTACTGCGCCTGCTCCGAGCCCATCCCCCTGTCCGGGCCACAATGGGTGAGTGTCGCCAACGACAGCCATTCGGCATTCTCGCATTGTGAGTGGTTCGTGCATTGTCTCGCCATCGTACCACCACGCGCATACCATCCCAGGGATGACGAAACCGCCATGCTCATCCTTGTGCATCCTAGAACCTGGCTCCCACCAGTGACCGCTGACCCGAACTGCCTTGGTCTCCTTAGTAGACCAGAGGGTCATCAGCTGCCTAGACCTACTGGGTTTGTCGGGATCCGGGACCAGAATCAGGACCCAGTACCACCACCAGGAAAGACCGTAGATGGGAGGCATGACATCTAGTCGCCACAGTGATGAGAAGTCTCCTTCGAACTTGATTGGGTTATCCTGCATCTCAATCACATTATCTCCCTTCTGCTAAAGACTGACTTTGCTATGAATATCCAAGCAACGGAGACTATCAGAAGGACTAGGACGCTGTTCAGCAATGCCACTCCCGCTGATGCCGTCCCTAGCGTATGGACGGGAGGCTGCCAGAAGACAGAGAGGCCCGAGTCAATCCCGAACGCGTTGTCCATCTCGGCCCATTGGATTGTATCCGGCCATGCTAGAAGCACCATAGCATCTATCATCTGCAGAGCCCAATGCGAGATGGATACGCTCGCTACCGTCCAATTCGGGTTCACTATGGAGAAGCTCCCCATCATGAACTCCCAAATCCCGAACACTATGCAAAGGTACACTCCGTACTTGGGAGATATCAGCCCCATCGCGTTGAAGATCGAACCGTATGCTGCAAGAACCAGTGTCGTTGCGAATCCTATCCCTAGCCATACCGGCAAATCTGAGAGTCTAATGATCTGATCGCCAGGCCCCAGCAACGAGGCGATAAGTCCCACAACAAGAGAGAGTGCAATGACGTAGGTACCCGCAATTGCCAGATACCCCATCAACCTGTAAACGATGAACTCAGCACGATGGATGGGTTTCGATAGTAGAAGGTGGAGTGTCCCGTTCTCGGTCTCATCCCTGACCAATCCAAGGGAGAGGAACAGAGGGATGAACAATCCTAGAAGGATAACGAAGGCCATCTTCCCGACTGCAATTACGAATGTCCTGTGGCCTAGTTCTCCGATGTACTCCTGCTCATCTGGGTCCTCATCGACAAGATCGTCGGACCGGATATCGATGACCACTCCGTTGGGCGCCACCCACTGTACATCGCAGCGGATCCCATTACCGTTATCGTCATCGCCGAGTCCGTCGTTCATGGCGAGGCAGTCACCGTCATCATCGAATCCGTGGCTCCCGCCAATTCTCACATCTGATGGGCAGTCAACCCTACTCTCCTCCCAGCCCTCTCCTCGAAGGGATAAGCCGTTGAAGCAGTCTATTCCGTCCTCGTTGATGTACATCTCTGGAGGTTCTGGTTCAACGTATACCTCCTCTGTCCAGTACCCCCAAGAGAGGTACATCCCATCGGGAACTATGACTTCTCCATCCCCCCTCCACTTGCCTGAGACGTAGTATGTTGTCAGGCCGTTCCCGTCTTGGTCCCCGAGGTCGCACGCATCCCTCCATACGGTCTCGTAAATCTCCTCCAACTCCCATTCTGAGCAATCGGTAAGATCGGGGACGCCTGATGCGTCGGGGTTCCACTCGATGTGGGTGTCCCACCACTCTCCGCTGTACTCCAGATCTATCCATCGGGCCTCGAAGAATGCTCTTCCCTCCCACGACTTGTTAGCGGAGAATGACCTTTCAGCGTCGTTCCAGTCTATGTCACTCTCGGGAATGAAGATGCTTGCTCCGGGGAAAACGTTGGGATCCCAGTCAGGAGTGCCATACTTTCTCTCCTGCCCCATCGGGTACCCATCACCATCATTGTCCTCACTATCTCCATCGTTGTCTATTGGTTCGAAAGACTCCCTGACGGAGTCTACGTAGAAGGAGAGGAGCAGTGCCATCAGTAGAGCGCCCACTCCCAATACCACCCATGTGGAGATCCTGTGTCGGAGTTGTCTCATTGTTAGCTCTACTATTGCTCCCGCCTTGCGGTCGAGCCTTGTCCAAACTGTCTCGGAAAGGTCTAGGCCCTTCTTGTCCATCATTGCCCCTCCTTGATTAGGTAGTTGAGTAGAGACTCCAGATTGTCATCCGGATTCTCGATACTGGATATCTTCTGATTTGATTTCACTACTATGGACGGTAGGACCGAGTGAGCTGCGGATAGGTTGTTGGTGTGGATTTCTAGTTGCCCTTCTCTGGGAAACCTGACTCCGAATATTGGATCTTCTTCGATGAATAGGCCCGCCAGACTTCTTGGGTCCTCGCAATTGATGAGTATCCTATGTGGGTGCTTATCCAGTAGGTCACGAATGGCGTGCAGATTCCCTATTGCGAGTAATCGGCCGTTGTGCAGGATTACTATCTGCTCAGTAATCCTCTCTATCTCCTCTAGAATATGGCTTGAAACTAGGATGGTCTTACCCTGCTCGCCCATTTCACGGATTACGCTCATTATGCTTGTCCTAGCCAATGGGTCGCATCCATGGAGGGGTTCATCCAGAATGATCAAGTCTGGATCATGCACCAGTGCATGCGCAATCTTGACCCTCTGCCTCATTCCCTTGCTGAACTTTCCGAGCTCCTTGTGCATCACATCTGATAGCCCTACGAAGTCCAGCACGTGAGAAGATCTTTCCGTGGCTTCCTCCCTAGTCATCCCATGAAGCCTGGCCAGAGTCGAGACGAAGTCCAATGCAGTCATCCACTCATACAGCTTCTCGGACTCACTGACGTAGCCCACCCTCCTGTATGGGGAGGTGTTAGTCCAGGGATCTACTCCGAAGAGTCTGATGGAGCCCTGGCTGGGCTTTATCCGGCCCATCATGAGCTTGAACAGAGTCGACTTTCCGGCTCCGTTAGGCCCCAGTACCCCTGTTACTCCACCGTCGATAGCCAGAGATAGATCGTTGATTCCGATTACCTGACCGTACCACTTCGAGGCCTGATCAATCAATACTGCTGGAGGTTCCTGAGATTCCATCGTCATTCTCTGGTCACCTCCAGCGAGGTCACTCTGGAAACTAGGAGCCAGACTGCCAAGGAGTTCATGGCCAATATGGAAACTGCAGATATGGATACTGGGTGTTCGTAATTTGATGGTATTCCTAGTAGAAACTGCCCCAAGTGAGCCAAGCAGTCGTAGGGGCTCAAGGCATACATGAACGTGGTTTCGAACTGCAGTTCGACTAGCAGGGAGACCAGTTTGGTGCCGTAAATAATACTCAGGAATCCGATTGCTGCGAAGAAGCGACTCCGGCTGATGCTGGAGAGGGCCAATCCAATCGAGGTGTATGTTATCACTAGGATTATTCCAGCCAGCATCCCTCCAAGGAAGATCGGGAGAGTATCCGCTAGGTATGCCCAACCCTCTGACTTGAACACGATGGCACTGGTATAGTATGCGAAGTAGGAGAAGACGATTACGAATCCGAGAATTACTGCTACGCTCAGATACTTCATTGCTGTGTAATCCAGTCTAGAGATGGGCCTTGAGAAGTAGATAGCGCTGGTTCCATGCTGCCTGTCATCGGAGATCATACCCCCCACGACTATGGCAGTTAGAAGAGGCCACATACACAGGTTCCTCGGGAAATAACCCAGAACTTGGCCCCACAGATTGTACCTATTGATTCCCCACATTTTCTCGAAGAAGCCGCCCTGATCCCCGATAAATGAAGATAGGAAGAGCATAGGGATGGGAGTCAGTGAGGCTAGGAAGATAATCAGGATTAGCAGTCTGACCATTGGATGGTACTGCCTGTGTCCTTTTCCTGTGAACACACCATACACGTGATGTCTGAAAATAGCGTAGTTCCTCATCCATCTGGGCCCTAGCTCACCATCCCACGGACGGTACTTCTGCTCGAAGATCTGCCCTAACGAAGCTTGTGATCTGGCGACTACGGCCGTAGCCTCATCGTCTCCGTCTCCGGATCCGAATGCTGCCTCCATCCGAGTGGTTCCGCCTTCGAGTTCGACTTGCTCCTTAGCCAATCAAACGCCCCCTGTGTGTTCGGGAGTCATCAGGTCCCCAGTTCCCTTAATCTGAGAGCCCAACTTGTCCATCACAAGCAAGAAGATATCTTCCAGATCTGGTTCGTATTCCTTCATCTGGCGAACTTGGACTCCTGCTGAAACCGCCGCTTGGAGAATCTGGTCGATAGTTTCCTCACTAGTGACTTTGACTCGAATTACCCTGCCGAGACGCCTTAGTTCCAGGCCCATCGAGTTAAGCTCGTCCTCCATCTTACTAGCCCCTCCCCATATCACCATCTCGACCTCCTTGTCGACTTGTTCTACGAGTTCCTCTATGCTTCTCTGGACTACGATTCTACCCTTGTGAATCATCACTATACTTTGGCACAGGTCCTGTACATCGTCCATCACATGACTGCTCATCAGAACCGATCTGTTGCCTTCTCTCACAGTCCTGTTCAAGGTCTGCAACATGAATGAGCGAGCCCTCTGGTCCAATCCATTGGTTGGCTCGTCGCAAATCAGTATGTCTGGGTCATGGACCAGGGCGCATGCCAGCTTTGTTGCTTGGAGCATCCCCGTGCTGAACGTCTCTATCTTCCTGTACCTCTGGTCCTTCAGGCCTACGTACTCGAGGACCTCGTGCGCCCTCTGAGTAGCATGCTTAGTGTTCATTCCGAGAAGCTCTCCCGAGTACCTGACTTGATCGATTGCGAAGAGATTCGGGTCAAGGGCGTTGTACTCCGGCATGTATCCTATCTTGGATCTGATTATCTCGCCCTGTGTCCTGATGTCGTGACCGAGGACGGTCCCCTCTCCAGAAGTGGTCGTTATGAGGCCGAGTAGGCACTTGAAGAGGGTCGATTTCCCAGCACCGTTAGGCCCTAGTATCCCTATTGCGCCCTTTTTGATCTCAAGATTGATGTCGTCCAACGCCAGGTGAGGACCATACATCTTCCGAAGACCCTTCGTGGAGATAATCGGCGTATTCCCGAAGAGTTCTTCCTCTGACATTATCTAGCCTCGACTCCCTCTGGGAGTAGAGCCTTGGTCGTGCAACAATCACTTGAATGAATCCCCGGAAAGTTTCCCTTACTGGCCTTGCTTGATCGCCCCATCCCTGACTTTGACAGCGATTCCCTTCCTGAGGAACTGCATCTCCAAATGGTTAGTCAACGGAGTTCCATGAGCAACTAGTGTCCCTTTCGAGTCGACGACCAGGCACGGTTGTCCGGGGATGATGTGTGAGTCTGCGCCTGAGATGTAACCGTGCATTACATTCCTGCCCTTTCCGACGAATGGTATTGCATCGTCAACGATGCACACCCTTGGAATTCCAGGGAAATCTGATTCATCCTCTGTTTTCCCGAACTCTGGGGTTGGTGAGTCATTCAGATTGTTGGCTATCGAGGCCCCCTCGACGGTGAGTGAGATACCCCCATCTGTCAGTCTGGGGGACAAGATGTGTGTGTCTCCAGAACTTACGTTGACGACCCTATCCGTTCTGGACCTCCTACAGGCCATCTCATCCGTCATCTTACAGGCATCCAATGGGTGAATAGAGCAAAGAACGGATAATTTGTCCACGATTGAACACCTATCGAGCCAGTCTCTGATATCCTCTGAATCCGGAATCTCGTCTATCTCGTCTTCAGGAGTTATCCTTGTTAGGGGAAGTTGGGATAGGCCCAGTTCATCAAGGGCATTACTAATCTCATGTTCATCGGTTATTGGTTGCCAAATCCCTTCTGGACCGGTGAGATGGCACCATGGAGATAGATCCTCCAGAGAGTAGGGTATGGGCCCTATGGGCGTGGAAATCATCACCACGGTTCTCGGCTCCCTAGACAGGTGCTCAATCAGAGCGCTCTTCTTGTTACGCCAAGGAGGAGAGGTTCCCTCGAGCAGGAGTACTCCCTCTGCAGGGCCAGTAGTGGAGTCCCACCATGATCCCGGGACCCTCCATCTAGTGGCTAGAAGAGCCTGGATGTGGAGTATGTGCGGCCTGTACTCGATTTCCTCTCCAAGCTGCTCCCCACCACTCCTGAGAGGGTTGCTGGATGCTATCATCCGCAGCACTGACTCCCCGACTGGTCCGTCATCGGGGTCGTCCAGTTGTTCCTGCAGCCACACGAAGGCCTCCCTAAGGTAAGGGGAGGCGTGGCTCCTCCTCTCTGCCAGCTCCCATATTGTGCCCTTCCTTACTGCTTCTCTGCACTTTGCTAGCTCGGCCTGGGTAACCTCGAGATTATGCTCGGCCAGAATTCTAGAACGATCATCATGAGACATAGCCCTGATGCTCTTCGGAGTCTCAGCATAAAGGGCATGTGAGTGGAACGGCCACTCTTCCAAATCATCTAGTTTTACAGTGCCCTCAGGGGTCAGGAGTCTGTCGTCCCTGGCGAAAATCGCATAGGCGGCGCTATCGAATATGTCCACCCCCAGGGCTATTGACATGGGGAATAGGAGCGGGTGCCCACAACCGAAGAAGTGAATTGGCCTGTCAGGTGGTAGTGTGGCCTTGGAGGCCAGTAGAATCTCGAAAAGTTCCCTGTACCTCTGTTGTTCCATCAGAGGCACGATTCCCCCTATCGGATGGATTGCGAATCCCTTGCCGTCTACCTCTGCAGAACCCATCAGGAGAGATGACTCCTCCCTGAGATCTGCGTGAGTGCCACCTTGTATCGGCCCGTTGAGTTGCATGTCTGGGCCTGCTGCGGAAAGTGAGATCTCCGAGCGATTGGCGGTCTCTGAAACTGAATGCTCCAACTCTTCTCTAGTCATATCTGGTCTTCCGAATACATCGAGCATAGTGCCTACATCTACTCCCATGTCCCTCTGGAACGACACTATCTCTTCTGGACCAACCTCCACATCTCCATAGACATACGACTGGAATGTCCCCGAGTCGGTCACTACCGCCCCCGGGAAGTCGAGTAATGAGTGGATTCCGTCAGAGAGAGCCTGAGATTTCAGGTCCTCATGCTTCCATATTACGTAGGAGTTGGTAATCAGAGCCTCGACGCCATACTTGTCCCACATCTCCCTTGGTTCGATGGTTCGCAAATTCGGATTGATTACTGGAAGTAGCATAGGAGTGGTGACCATGCCGTGTTTGGTGTGTAGCTTACCGATTCTTGCAGCGCCGTCCCTCTGTGTTATCTCGAACAGGCCGAGGTCTTGTTCCCTGCATGGTTCCGGATCAGGACGCGCTGCCATGGGCCTTGCACGGAGTGGATGCCATCAAACCTCGGTATGCCTAGATTCCACCTTCAGGGAAACTATCCCGGATGAAAGGTCCAGAGAAACCACGTCTCCGGTGTTCACCCCCAATGTTGGATCCTCCTCGAAGCCATGCGCGTAGGGGACTCCCAACAGGGATGCTGCCGGAAGGGTGAGCGGGCAAACGTCTCTGTTCAATATTGCTTTGGGCCCGAATCCTGTGTATATCAGGCCCATCAGCACAAATGGTGCTACGGTTGACCCAGAGCCCTTGGGGTAGATTAGGACCGTATCCCGGATTGGGATGCCGTCGAGTGGGTGTCCGGGTTCCTCGATAACCCCCGTATCCCTGTTCACGTATCCCAGATATGTAATTGGGACGTCCGTCACTAGGGCCCTCCCAGAGACTTCCCATTCAGACTGGCTTGGAATTCCCTTTCCAGTGGTGGAGAATGGAGATTCCTGGAGTGTCTTTGCCGTATGCATGGGAGATGCATGTTGACTTCCTAATTCGGGGCGCGGGGCGTCAATTAGAGAGTCGTCGAAGGCGTGAGCCACGCATTCCATGATGGGTGCTACGCTAGTGGGAATGCGGTTCAGGCCGCTGGTCAGGTAGTGCTCCGCCTTGAGAGAGTTGGTGAGTAGGTGGTTGTACTTCGAACGGTTGTACGGAGTCACCTCCGGGCATGTGTCCCTCAGAACCAAAGCACCGGCCTCCTCCAGTATGTCTAGAGTCCCGTCTAATGAAATCAGATCGTAATTATGGGAACTCATGAAGAGCCATAGTCTGTGATTGGGTATCGCCTCTCCGAGCTCCATCCTCGCCCTGATAGCTGCTGCAGTCTCCCTTGCCTCCCCTACGCTTGCCTGCGGGCAACCAATCACGACCAAATCCACCTTCCCCTTGGGAGATAGTTCGCGATATCTCCCCTCTAGATCTTCATCTGTGAAATTGAGCTCGCCCTGGAATTCTTCGACGAGCGGGGCATCCGGAGTGATCCCATCGGCCCAGAGCATCGGGCAGCCATAATTGGCTGCTGAGGCAGTCAGCGCCTTCTGCATCTCGAAGTTCGCCCGAGGGAGGCCCACGAACCTTGGCATGGGCCCCCACGGAAGATCCCAGGTGGGCATTATCTGCTTCCCTATCCAATCCCCGAGGATGCTCCAATCGGTGACGTTGGACATCTTTGCTTCAACGTTAACCAAGATGTTCGGTCTCCTGTTTGACTCCATATGCAAACCCCACTTTGGGGCCCATCCGGTTAGGGCTGTGGCTAGGGCCGATAGCCCGGATTCTCTGTTGGTTACCAGGGAAGTGTAGGAGTTAGAGAAGCATACTGCGTTGGACTCTGCCCAAGAACCGATGCCTTCCGGGCTCTCTATTCCCCGGTCATAGGGAGTGCAGGAAAGAGTGGCCTCTATGCCCAGCTCTGAGTATGCTTGGACTATCTCGAACTGCTGCTCAAGGAAGTCAGGGTAATCTATCCCCATCTCATCCATCTTCTCATGGTCGCAGCCTGCCGAGTTCAGTGTCGTGGGTATCGAGACCACCCCCTTGGGATCTCCAGATAGGTCCGATAGGAACCTCCGCAGGCCATGCCCCCCGGTGATCACGCTCACTCCGGAGACGTGGGCGTTGTCTACCCGGATGAACTCTGAAGCTCCAGCAGTAGATGCCAGGTCAACTACCAGACGAGCGGCCTTCTGCTTGGTCGGACCCATGCCTCCACCAAGCATGGATTTGAGCTCTGGGGGGATTTCCACGTTGGTCGGTCAGGGAGCATCGCCTTGAATGCCTCGTTGTAATCGATACTCGAAAAACGATTAGCAGCATCCATCCTCACGCATCGGGGCGATGATGAAAGAAACCTTGTCCACGTGAGGGGTATTATTGAGACGGGATATCACGGACCTGATGTTAGCCGCTTTGCCCTTTACCTGAAGAACGTCCACGCACGAGTGACTGTGCTTGAGACTGCTATGGCTGTATGATGCCACCTCGATTAGTTCGGAGTGCCGCAGGTCCAAAAGCCTCTGACTATCTCCATGGTCATGCTGGTAATAGACGACCAGATGCCCCTCGATTGTCAGTTCCCCATCCATATTCTCCAAGTCCCCTCTCTGCTGCATCTCAGCGTAGAATAGCGATGCATCTCGAATGAAACGGCTTCGATTGCTGTAGCCGGACTTGGAAATCATATTGTCTAGATCTTTAGCGAAATCTGTGTCTGCGCTGAATGATATTATCTGAGTCATAAACCCGGCAACTGCTCACCACTAATAATAATTGTCAATAACCTAATTAATAGACTAGATTAAATATATATTATTGTCCGGCGCGACGCATGAACAACAGCAGAATGGCAATTTTGGCGAGCCTGTTACTGGTTTTCTCGAGCGTCGCAGGATGTCTCGAGGACGAATCGGTGGAGGAAGTCGAGGACTTGATCGAAGACGTGATTGATGATTCGATGGACGAAAACAACACTACTGTAGAAAATGGGACAACGCCAGATAACGGGACTGCAGAGGTGCAGATTCTAGGCAATGTCCTTACCTCGACTTACCACATTGAGCAATTGGTATCCGCTGTCGGCGGTGAACACCTCAACGTACAGGTAATCAGCCCTTCGAACGTCCCGGTGCACGACTACGAGCCCACGGCAACGGGCAAACTCGCATTGATGGAGACTGATCTGTTCTTCTACCACGGTTTAGGCCTTGAACCATGGGTGCAGCTGGAGCTGGAACAACTATATTTGGCGGAACAAGTAATCTAAATATAGATACCAACTTTGGAACTTCTCTGGCGCCTGGTCTTTCTACCTCAATAAATAGTAAGACTTATAACTTAGGGATGAGTTTCGTAAAAGG
>LUSA01000104.1:0-3063 GCA_001629235.1 Marine group II euryarchaeote REDSEA-S43_B8
GGTCTACCTTCCAGACCGTCCCCTCCGAGGATGACGAGTCGTGAACAGACCAGGACCCGCCTAGGTCATCCTTCACGCTCCTGCTGCCGTCGAGAATCACCCTCTCTCCGTTTGCGGCCTTCAGTCTCATACCGGGCTCGTCCAGGGTGATCGCCTCGTGGTATACCCCCTCCATTACAATTACAGAATCTCCCTGTCCTGCAAGATCTACTGCGGCCTGGATCGAGGCCGTGGGGCAATCCGAGGTCCCCGCCCAGGAGTCGTTCCCGCTGGCGATGTCAGCGTAGAAAGCGCCACCGGAGTGAGTCTGGTTAGTGCAGCTTGCCCCCGAGGAAGACCCCATCTGGAGTGGCTCGTTGGCCATCCAGTATCCATTGCCCATGGAAGCCGCCACCGAAGTCAGCATCAGTATTACTAGTAATACTGCGGTGCGCCTCATCGTCCGTTCCCACAGTGGGGTGGATAAAAGCCTACCCAGCAGTATTCGCCTTCCCTACGTCCATATGAATGCGTTCGCGCCCCATGCCAGTCCCCCGCCGAAGGCAGCCGTCACGATCAGATCCCCACTGTTCACGAGTCCATCATCAACAGCCTCGCGGAGTGCTATTGGGACGCTTGCCCCTGCGGTGTTCCCGTACCTCTGGAGATTGGTGAAGGTCTTGTCCATGGGCAATCCCAGATTCTCCATGCCAGCCTCAACGATTCTGAGGTTTGCCTGGTGGGGGATAATCAGGTCGACCTCCGAGAGGTCCCTTCCTATCCTTTCGAGTACCCCCCTGACAGCCTGGGGGAAGGCCTCGATAGCGAATCTCCATACTGCCCTCCCATCCATCTGGAAGTACTGGTCACCTTCATCGAATCCGGAGGAAGGGATGGGCGTCCTTACGCCTCCGGCAGGTATCTCGATCACGTCCGATCCGCTACCGTCTGACATCATCCAGCTGCCCAGCATCCCACTTCCCTCTTCTACTTCTGAAAGAACGGCCGCTCCAGCCCCGTCCCCGAAAAGCACGCAAGTCCCCCTGTCCTCCCAATTCAGGATCCTGCTGTAAACCTCCGATCCAACTACGAGGACGTTGGAGTAGTCCCGGGTTCCAGCGTCCCTTGATCCGACGTCCAGCGCATGTACCCAACCAGCGCATACTGCGTTGATGTCGAAGGCCGCTGCATTGCTACACCCAAGCTTGTGCTGCGTGATTCCTGCCGTGGAAGACAGGGGGACGTCAGGGCTGCTCGTTGCTAGGATCAGCATGTCGATATCATCCGGAGACAGGCCCGCCTCCTCGATCGCCTGCTGGCTTGCAATCACTGCCAGGTCGCTCGTGCAGACGTCCGGGTCTGCTATCCTCCTCTCTTTGATTCCGGTTTTCGTGGTGATCCACTCATCGCTGGTCTCTACCAGCCCCGCCCAGTCCTCGTTCGTCATCACCTTGGAGGGGACGTGGGACCCTAGGCCCACTATTCCAGCAGGAGGCATCATGCCCGACCGACTATTGGGGACTTTCACTCTTGCTGCACTAGTCGTGCTTCACGCACACGTTCATGGCCTCCGAGAAGAATCCCAGGCTCCACTTCCCGCCTTCCCTCCCGACTCCGCTGTCCTTCACCCCTCCGAACGGTACTCGGAGGTCCCTGTGCAGCCAGGCGTTTATCCATACCATCCCGGTTTCAATTGATTCCGAGAACCTCCTGCCCCTATCTAGGTCGCTAGTCCAGACGCTTCCTGCGAGGCCGTAACTAGTGCAGTTCGCTATTTCCAGTGCCTCATCATCGGTCTCGAACCTGTGAAGCGTAACCACCGGTCCGAAGATCTCCTCGGTGGAGCACCTCGAGTCGGGAGAAAGGCCCGAGATAACAGTCGGAGCCATCCAGTTTCCGCCACCGAGATCGGAGGGTAGGCACGGCTCCCCACCCGTCAGGACTGTCCCTCCCTCTTCGAGCGCTAGGTCGACGTAACCCCTGACCTTCTGGAGGTGTTCCTTCGAAATCAGGGCCCCTAGTTGAGTGGATTCATCTGACGGGTCTCCGATGGTCAGGGCCTCTACCGCCTCAACGAACTTCTCCTCGAACTCATCGTAAATCGAATCCTCGACGAGTACCCTAGAGCCGCACAGGCAAACTTGTCCCTGGTTGAGGAACCCAGACCTGACGACTCCGGCGACGGTGCCCTCCATGTCGCAGTCAGCGAAGACAATGCTGGAGTTCTTCCCCCCGAGCTCGAGGCTCATCTTCTTGAACATCGGAGCGGCGGAGGAGGCCACCTTCTCTCCTGTCGAAGTGCCGCCTGTGAAAGAGACCAGGTCCACGTCAGGATGCTCCACGTGGGGGGCGCCGGCTCCGATACCGTCACCGTGGACGAGGTTGACCACCCCGGACGGTAGGCCGACGCTGTCCACCGCTCTCATCAGGAGGTCAGCTGTCATGGGGGTCAACTCGCTAGGCTTGCAGACCACTGTGTTGCCCATGCCTATCGCGGGAGCAACCTTCCATGACAGTAGGTACAGGGGGAGGTTCCAAGGTGTGATCAGTGCTCCTACTCCGACGGGTTTGTACAGGACATAATTGGTGGAGTCATCATTCTCGAAGATCTCCGGCTCCTGCTCCCTGATCATGCCTGCAAAGAATCGGAATTTAGTGACAGACCTGCTGGCATCAAGGGATCTAGCAAGTGAAATCGGCTTACCAGTGTCCCTGCTCTCTAGTGCCGCTATCTCCTCGTAGGACGACTCAAGGTAGTCTGCTATCTTGTCCAGCCAATCAGCCCTGTCATCCGGACTAAGGGAACCCCATCCGGGTTGAGCCTCCCGAGCGGCCTCAACAGCCGAATCTATCGTCTCAGAGTCCGATAGTGGGACCTTTCCGTATACTCGTCCGGTGGCTGGCTCCAACACATCCATCCAGTCCTGGCCAGAGTGCTCTACGAAACTGCCTCCGATGTAATTGCTAAGGTACACTAGATGCTGCTCATCCATCTAAAGCACCCTCGTTGGAAAACGGGTCTTGGCGAGTCATCCCCTCCGAGTAGTCCTTCCAGTCGATTGAGAAGCTGTCTCTGTTCGGGTC
>LUSA01000104.1:3170-18398 GCA_001629235.1 Marine group II euryarchaeote REDSEA-S43_B8
GCCGTTGCCCGCCTTGAGGCAAGTCGAGTCGAGTCTGTTGAATCCCCCTATCAGGTCGGGGTGGCGGTTCATCGCCTCCCAAATCCAGTCATCTTCCTTCTCCATGACTATGCCTGCGAACATTATCGCTAACTCGTCTACTGTGTTGGATACGGTGGGTAGGCCGCAACCGTCCTTTGCAACCCTCTGAGGCTCCCAATCCGGAGAATCCATGATATTTCTCAGGACATCAATGAACATGGGGAACCAAGGAGAGCTCGGAAGCGTGTAGCCGGCTCTGTTTATGCCCATCCTTCTGAGCGCCTTTAGCATCGCGGCATGCTCTCCCGAGCATGTGTGGAACCACCTTCTTGGCCTTCTAACTTGTCTGCCGAACTGAATTAGGGGGACGTCCAGAGGGCACTGCATCAGTCCCCATTCGGACTCGGTAAGAAGCGACTGAGCAGTAGCAACGTGTTCAGTGTCTCCGTTATGCGAGGAGCAAGAAATAGCCTTCTGCTCCCAGGTCAGACCGTCGGCCTCCAATACGTCCGCAAACGCCTTCATCAACAGGGGTTTCATCATCGATCTCCCATATACCAGGACGTTCCCTCCGAACGAGTGAATGATCTCTGTGCCATGTGACCAGGATATGGCCCCATGGATGGTGTTCTCGGAGACGTCAAGCCGACGGAAGTCGACTAGCGGCTCCCATTCGACGTCTCTTCCGGTCGCAATCCCCTCGAACTTCTCGCCTAGCGGATTCGTGGGATATACGGACGAACCCGGCCTACCGGGAGAGACGCTTGACGGATTCGCACCCCCCTCTTCGTACATCAGATACCTCCGTTCACTCGGGGGGCGACTTTGTTCATGAAAACCAGCACATTATCCGGTCATCCGGGTGGAACCTCTCGGATATCTGCTTGCTTACGCTATCGACGCTACCTATCACTGCGTTATCGGTGGCTCGCTCTATCTTACTGGGGTCAATGGTCCCCTCTAGGGCGCTCCAGTAGGTGGAGAGTGCCGAACGTGCCTCATCCATGGCAGCTGCGTCCTGCTCGTCCTTGGACAGGCCTTCCTCATCGTTCACGAATACCATCACAGTTCTCGGCATCATCCTTCTTTCCCACTTCCCACCATCAACATGGTAACTAGAACTCATTCGTTCGTGAGTCTCCTCGATGATATTGGGAGGAGTGATACTTAGGTTGAACACTTGGACTGGTCTGAATCTGTTCACCTTCTCTTGGAGAACGCTATCGTGACTGCCCAATACAAGATTTAGCAAATCTCTCCTCCAGTCTTGCGGTATAGTCTTGATATCCTCGAACAGATACCTGTTCCCCATATTTATCGAGTCAGGGAGAGAGTCAAGCTCCAACTCAATCTGTGCCACTCTCTGGACCTCCGACCAGTCATCGTCTGTCCTGAAATTGCTCCTTGTCAGAATTGTCGGTGCGACTTTGTCACTCGAAACAACTTCTCCGTTCAGGAGTCTTAGGAAAATTTCTGATGCCTCCGAAAATATCTGGCCCCTTAGCGCGGGCCACGCTGCTTCCTCAAGGGCGTCCCTCGGGACAATTCCATATGGTCTTGCCATGAATTCGAATCGGCCCGCAGAGAAACCAATGTGTAGCTTTCTGGCCTCATCCGGATCCATTCCATGAAGTGCTAGGAACGAACCTACCCTCTCTGCCTGGGCTATGGGCCCTCCCGATGCTAGTATTGACATCACCGCACTACCGACTTCGATCCTTTCGGTTCGCGCGAACATCTCCCTTGCTACTTGGAAGAAGTCAGTGCAGAGGCCGACCTCCCCAGGATAGTGGGGGACAACAGGTTTGCTGTTCCTCTTCTGTATCTCAGTTGAAAGATGGGCCTGGGCGACCCAACCAACTCCGAACCCCAATTCGTCTGCTAGGACGACTTGGTCGAAGAAACTCGTGAACATCTCACTCGTGTCCGGAGTCTGGGATATGGAGAAGAAAACGTCGAATTCCATTGAAACCCTCTCTAAATCGAGCGCATTCTACCACCATCTACGGCCAGGCTGACTCCTCTAACGCCGCTACTGCTGGGTAGGCACAGCCAAGTCACTGCAGCAGCCGTCTCCATCGGATCGATTAGACGTTGGATGGGGACGCCGCTCATCCAATCGTCTTGGACGGTCTTAACCGGCTTCCCGGTTCTATTAGAGATGGACTCAGCAAGAGAACCAAGCCTGTCTGTATCGGTGAATCCAGGTAGAATGTTGTTTATCGTGATGCAGGGAGGCAACTCTCTAGACAAGGACTTGGCCCAGGATGCCATGGCACCTCTGAGGGTGTTGGAGAGTCCTATATTGTCTATCGGCTCTCTTACCGAGGTTGAGATGATATTCACAATCCTGCCCGTACCTTCTGACTCCATATTAGGAACTAGAGCCTTAGTCAGAGTATGGGAAGCATGGAGATGTCTCCTGAAAGGACCTTCAAAGTCGGTCAACTCATTCTCCAATAGAGGTCCTCCGGGAGGGCCACCAGAATTGTTCACTAGGATGTGGATAGGGCCAATATCACTGACCATTTTCTCTACTTCGGCAATATCCTCAAGATCCAATTCGACGGCTTCATGCCCTTCTCCGTGCATCTCCTGAATAAGCGAGTCTAGGTCCGAAGAGGTTCTTGCGCATGCGATTACTCTGGCCCCACCTCTTGCTAGCATCAATGCGCAGGCTCGTCCTATGCCCTTAGATGCCCCACACACTAGAGCCGTATTTCCACTAAGAATCCCCTCGGCAAAGGGGAATTCTGAGCCTGCAAGATCGCTTCCCATCTAATCACCTAGTCCGAGTAATGCGCATAAGTCTGGTCCCTAAGTTTTTGTCTAACCGCTTCTAGAATTTCTTCTGGTGCATTCCTGAATGTGGGGTGGTAAGCCTCGCCCTGGGGCCTCCTTATCTCGTCCCAGACTCCCTTTTCATATGCAATGAGCGCTTCTTTCATCAGGACCCCGGCAAGGACCAGAGTGTGGTAGCACAAATCCTCGTATGTCATACCCCTCGTCACGGGGAACTCTCTTCTCATCAGAAGATCCCCTGTATCAATGCCGTTGTCACAGAAGTGGGTGGAGGATCCGATTGGGATGTCATGAAAAACAGACCATGCAGGAGATGCAGAGCCTCGGCAGTCAGGGAGAAGGCCAGGGTGCGAGTTGATCACTCCATCCGAAGGATAGTCCAGAATCTCTCCTCTGATTATCCTGGTTCCGCCGAAAACGATCAGGTCCAGATCCATTCCTTCTAGATGTGGCATGACCTCTGTAGAATTGTGTATCGGGACTGAGACAACATTTACTCCCGCCTCATTGGCTTGTTCCTGAATAGATGGGGCTATCTGGTGGCCTTGGATACGCTGGAGGAACTTCTCCCTTTCCTCATCACCTATCTCGGAGTCTTCCTCTATGATCAACTCAGGGATGAAGCCCTCAGAAAGTATCTGCATGAGCATCTCTCTCCCATATGGGTGCTCTTTGAGCAGAAGGAATGCGAACTTCGGTTTACCCATGTCTATGTCTTCCGCAGGGGTCATTGATACCCTTCATTTTCGGTCAAATCTGTCAAAATAGAGCATCTGAGGGAAGCAAATGCATCCCCAACCTTCAAAATGGGGTCTTGGTTCGCTTGGCTCGCTATGTCAATGGTTTACAACAGCAAGATGAAGGAAGCAATAAAGGCTGGCGGATGCAACACCGCTGGAGACGCCGCTGGCGCTCTGAATGCAGCAGTAGAAGCTGCAGTTGCATCGGCAGTCGCTCGATGCGGCTCTAACGGCCGAAAGACCATCCGCTCACACGACATCGGAAGCGGAAGCTCGGATTCGGGTATGGTCGTAGCCAGCAGGGTCAAGGAGTGCAGTTTCAAGAGCTCAGGCAAACGGCCGAAAGACCGTTCGCGCAAGCGACTTCTGAAGTCTTAGATCGGGTTTCCCGAACTACTGTCTAGCGGATGCTCTACCAGTCAATCGGTGGAGACTAAGCTAGACATGCTACAGATCCACACGAAAACGAACGAAACGAACCGTTCAAGTCAGCCGCCCATCATGGAGGGTCATGGACGTCAGACCAATCCTCAATGCCGCTAGGCTCGTCTTGATCTTCCTGTTCATTCTCTTCGTGGTGTTCAGTAGAACGTCGATGCTGAGGGATAACCCCCTAAGTGGGATTCTTGGATGACTGTGATTAGTATAAGACTAAATTTCACGATTATCTAGCCGACCCGTGATTGAATCAATAATCGATTTCGCCAATAGCGAGGGGGTATCTTACCTCGGGATGACTCTCATCTTGGGTGCCTTTTTGCTTGAGACCAGGGACTTCCTGAATAGCAAATCTTCGACCTATCTGTGGATGATGGCCGGGGGCGCAGCCCTACTTGCCATTCGCGCCTATCTTATCGACGAGTGGGCGTTCTTCATTCTGGAGGCGGTATGGTTTTTGGCCGCAGTTATGGGGCTTTGGGCGTTGTCTAACCGCAATTGAGGCGACTAGTTTCACTCGACCTCTACTACTTCCGTGGGGATTCCCATTTCGGTTGCCCTCTCGATTACGATCCTAGTCCATTTGCTGGTAGGCGATGGCATAGCTAGGATGTGGGAAGCGGAGTCGAGTATTTTCTTGGTTAGAGAATTGGGCGCCTCTGCCCTGTTTCTATCGATCAAGCTTCTCTGGGGGTCATCCCACTCTTCGGAAAAGACAGCAATGGGGACCAAATTATTGTCAGACCATCTCTCTGCCATGTAGTCCACCCCGCTCGCTCCTCCGACTATGATCAGATCCGGGTATGTATTCTCAGAAATCCATCTTTCCAATGCTGACTCGAAGATTTCGAAGTCGTAGAAACGACTACTTCCGACTATTGCCAGGTTTACCACGGTGCCGTCTAGGTTGAGGTCTCGTCTACCCATGGTTTCGATGACTTCCTGCCCTGTGACCTCCTCCATAGCGCCGTCAGGGTAGCCGCCATGGATAAATGCTGTCAAGAGAAAGCAAATCTTCCTGTTCCTTCTAAGGGGTGACTCGACTCCTGTCTCTGGGGAAAAGAACCACTTCTCTGACGTTTCCAGCACCAGTTAGCACCATCAGCAATCTAGCGACGCCCAATCCCCATCCAGCATGAGGCGGTGCCCCATAGCGGAAACCGTCCGTGTAGAATGTGAAGTCTGAAGGGTCAAGCCCAACATCTCTTAGATTCTGTTCCAATACCTCCACCCTGTGCTCTCTAGCACCTCCGCTAGTCATCTCGTCCCTTCCGTAGTTAAGGTCGAATCCTCGACTGAGTTGCCCTCCAGTGGACCCTTCTTCACCCTCCTTGTGATGGATGTAGAATGGCTTCATCGACATTGGCCAGCGTGGGATGAAGTGGAAGCCCGGATACTTCTCCGCGATGATATCGCAGTGATGGCTCTCTATGTCGTCGCCCCAGCTAATTTCGCCCCCTCCTTGCTTCACTATGTCTATAGCCTCACAGTAGGGTATTCGAGGAAATGGTAGCGCGGGCGCCTCTACGGTGACGGGATCCTTTCCTTGAGATTCTCGATATTCGTTTACGGCATCGATTAGCCCCATGTCGTTCTCGGAAATCTTGCACCAGATATGGCTTATCATCCTCTCCTGAACCCCCATGACATCCTCATCGTCCATCCATGCGCCCTCGATATCGAACGATACAAACTCGTTTAGGTGCCTGTAGGTGTCGTGCTTCTCGGCCCTGAAGGCAGCCCCAATCTCGAATACCCTCTCGAGACCCCCTAGTACCGCTAGTTGCTTGTACAACTGAGGGCTCTGCGAGAGGTAGGCATCAGTCTCGAAGTACTTCATAGGGAACAGATTCGTCCCTCCTTCTGCTGCCGCGGCAATAATCTTTGGAGAGTTTATTTCTTGGAATCCCTCTGAAATCAAATGCTCCCTTCCGTACTGGAGGACCTTGCTCCTGAGTTGGAACATCGCGTTCACGTGTGCCCTTCTGAGGTCCAAGTGCCTGTTGTCCAATCTCACGTCAAGACCGACGTTAACCTCGTCAGTGACCCCAACAGGAAGGGGGGTCTCTGAGACTGCCAGAATCATTCCATCCTCGGCGTTAACTTCGAACTCAGGAGGTGGCAATGGATCCCCCTCGGGAACCTTCGGAGGGCGCTTCTTCGCCACCTTTCCAGTTATTTGGATTGTCGATTCTCTTGTCGAGGATTGTATCGAGTCGAATAAATCATCATCCATGTTGTCCTTCTTCAGGAAAGCCTGGATCCTTCCTGTTCCGTCACGGAGCATCAGGAAGCAAATCGCACCTCTTCCTCTGACTGTCTCGGCATACCCCGCTATCGTTACCTCAGAACCGACTAGGGACTCTCCTGCCGCTACAACTTGACCTATAGTATGCGTACGATAAGCAGTTGGCTCCCAGTTCGTACTGTCCCTCATGAAGCCACGTGCCGGACCGTCCCTTTGAAAGGTTTCAGTTAACACCTATTCTTCTTCATCAGCAACCTTTGCTGAAATTAGCAAAAAGGCAGTGTGCCCCATGGGCTGGTTTCCGGGCCTCACTCCGCCCTTGCTTGCCTTGGACCATCTCCTTTCGACTACCTCTCCGCTCCATTCCACGACGAGTCCCAATCTTTCACACTCATTCCAGGATTTCTCTAGTTGTGAACTGGTCGGGCAGTAGCAGGCTAGCCTTCCTCCAACACGTAGGAGTTTCACTGTTTCTTCGAGGACTCCCCACGGCTCAGCAATGTCAATAATTGCTGCATCGAGTGAGTTGCAAATTTCTGCTACACTCTCACCGACTTGCCCCAAATCCCCCGTAACCAGGTGCCATTCTGGGAACTCTGGTAGGATTTGCTCCAAGCGATCCATGTTTAATGCCCCAACCTCTGCATGTTCAGGACGAGACTCCACGGAAATCAAAGTCCCGGAATTTCCCATTACACTCGCGAGGTGCATCGCTAGTCCGGCTGAACCGTGACCACCTTCTAGGACCTTGGAACCCACTCCTATGCCCATCCAAGAGATCAGGAAACCGGCATCCTTTGCGCCAATTACTTGGGCCCTTCTGTACATATTCCTCCTTGCCTCGGGGAGCCTGGGATCAACTATCGAGAGCGACTTCTGCCCAACTGAAATCCTATCCCCAATTTCGAATCCCTCTAGCAACTTCTCAGCATCGAATCTCCCCAGCCCCTTTACCTTGACTTCTCCGGGAACCCTGTGTACAAGGTATGCCCTCCCGTCATCCTCTCTGAGTGCCAACCATTCTCCTATGCTCTCGCCCCGTTGCATCGGGATAATGGCGACGTTTCAAGTCATTCAATCCTGCAACAGCATACTCGCCCTAAAGGGCGAGCAGAATGATTATACTGAGTATACTGTCTCAAAATACGATGACTTCAGTCGTCAGACTACTGATTCACCCAGCCACTTGGGTGTGTGTCCTCCTAGCAATAGCCCCCTCGTCTTCGATAATTGACTATCAGGAAGAAGAGTTGGAGAGAACTGAATTAGAACAGAAAATAGTCCCGTGGTATGCCACTAGCCCCGGACACTCCGTATTCGGCGAGTACGTGGGCGCTCACTGGTGCGGCCCATGCATGAGCAGCGCTTCCCCCTCCTTGGATAATCTGAAGACATCCAATCCAGAGGAGTTCACATTCGTATCATTCTTCGAGTCTAGCAGTGGAGGTTGGCCAAGCGACGGTCCCGTAAATCGCCAGAACCACATCATGCAATCCTCATCGGGGTACCCGACGTTCTCCTTCGCAGACAGCCAGTCCGGCTCTTGCTACAAGGTCGGAGCTTCGGGATCCAACTACTACGACAGCGACTTCTCTAGCGGAGGCTGCATGAGCTCATCTTCCAATGACTTCCAACTGGAGATGTCGATGTCATTGAATTCGAGCACAGAAGAGGTAACAATAACATTGGACTCGATATACACCGGATCCCTCTCTTCCTTCGAAGTCTATGTCTATGGGGCCGTTACTGAGAAGGAAGGAGCCGATTCGTACGACAACGGCGTAAAGCCGCATCACAATTGGAGGGGATGGTTACTGAATAGTGCCGATTCCGGATTCCAGCAGCTCACTCTATCCCAGGGCGTATGGGAGTCTCACAGTTGGACTGCACCACTGAGCCTGGTCAGGGCCAGCGGAGGTTACACCCAGTGGGAGAATTTCTGGCCCGTTTTCGCACTGATGGACGGCCCGCATTCGAGTTACAACGAGTTCCTGGTAGCTATTGACCCGGACATGGGTCCGATGATAGATGTCGGAATTCTGGAATTTGAAGTCCAGAATACAAATGGGGGGACAGGCTTCACTCCCGGTGACTTGCTACAGGTTTCCACCCGAGTCTCCAACAACGGGGTAGAGCCATACACAGAAGGAGGGGATCTAGGAGTCTACCTGATTAGTGGCTCAGATGAGATCTACCTCGGAGGGCAGTCCATCGGCACCATCGGGGTCGCTGGATCCTTCCTGCATCAGATTGACTTCGATACCTCAGACATAGAACCTATCCCATCCGGAGTTTCTACTTTCAGGGCCAAGCTCGTGGACATGGGAAGTGATAGGAATTCCACCAATAACGTAGTCGATGATGTAGAATTCCACGATATGCCACCAATCCCATCACCTCCCGCAGCCACAGGCTCGACAACCTTCGAACGTGGCGACAGGGTCCAGTTTGAGACATCTGCCCTACCAAACGACCTCGTGGACGACATGAACACAATGACTCCAACAATGGAGTATTCAAAGTCCGGCTCTGGGGCATGGGACTCAACCTGGGTCTCCGATCCAGAAATAGTCGGCTCCGGAGCCAATGCGGTATACGTCCACACCATTCAGACCCCTCCAAACGCAGTGACAGGGAAGTACGACACGAGGGTGATGTGGGAAGACGCTAGGGGGCAGCAGAGCGACTGGCTGGTTACTAGCGAGGCATTCGAGCTTAGCAATGCACTGCCGAGGGTACTTGGAAACAACGATGCGGGATTCGTCGGGACCCCCACAGTGAAGGTAGGCGAAACAGAATCGATATCCCTGGTAGGGATGGTCAGAGATGCCGAGACCCCGCTTTCGATGCTGTCGATCACAAGTACTGACCCAGAGTTCGTGAGTTGGAACGGGCCTTCTTCCGAGATCACAGTGCTTTTCGATAGTATCGAATCCGACTCAAACGGCAATCCAATTCCCCAGGGCGTTTTCGTCTCAATCTCCGACGGGGAGGACGTCAACAACGGAATGCTCCTGTTCAACGTAATCGAGAATGGGGCTCCACGGTGGGAACCCATCCCTACACAGACTGTATTCGAGGGCGGCTCCTCTAGCGCTGAACTGACCGGGTATCTCTCGGACTTCGATCAGAATGGGGATCCAGTCCCACCGTCCGAGATATCTCTATCCCTGGTCTCAAACAGCAACGAGGACCTGGTCCAAGTCTCCCTCGATGGGCAAACGGTCACTGCAAGCACCGTTGACGAGGACTCCCACGGAGTTGCCGAGGTAGTAATCATGGCAGATGACGGTTCCAAAACCTCCCAGACTTCCATAGTATTCTACGTGATCAACGTCAACGATGCACCTGAGATGGATGTCTCAATTCTCGATGGTCTCGCACTGAAGTCAGGGGAGTTAGTTTCGATAGGCATACTGCCACTAATCTCTGATATCGACGATCCTGATGATGAGATATGGGTGGATGTTGACACATCCATCCCAGGAGCGGCCCAATTCGACTACGTCAGCGGAGTCCTAAACATGCAGTGGGGCCAGCCGGGAACCCATTCCGTCAAGATGACCCTCATCGATAGCCACGGCGACTGGAGCTCCACCACTTTCACTGTGACTGTCCTGGACTCTAAGCCCCTAACTTGGCACACCGATTTCCAGCAGGGCGATCTGGAGGTGGAACTGGAGGGCTTTGAGATCGGCACGGACCCGACAGTGACTCTGGTGAACAACGGGGAGGTCGCGATCGAAGAGCCAAAGGTCAGATGTATCCATCGGGGACTACCTGACCCTCTCGGTCAAGGCAATAGATAGCGATGGATGGGATAGGGAGACAGTCGAGCCACTGGATATACTAGTCCCGACCACCAGCGAAGACGATGACGCAATCGAAGCCCCCGTTCAGGAAGAAGAAAAAGAGTCGAACCAGCAATCCGGGGACGGGTCATCGGACATTTCCGTCATGGATGCAATGCTGATCATTCTGATCCTTCTGATATTCGTAGGGGGCGGGACAGTTGCCGGTTTGTACTTCTCTGGAGCCATAGGCAACAGGGGGGATCCAGCTCCCAAGCCCCCCTATTCTCCTGACATCACCGAGGATCAGCCCCAGGAGGACCAACCCGTGATAGACTTCGAGCAGCAGGAGGAAATCTACCCGCCCCTGCCTGAGAGCGGCCTCCCGGAAGGATGGACGATGGATCAGTGGAAGTACTACGGGGAGCAGTGGCTAGAGAGGCAGAACTAGGTAATTTCACCTCATTTCAACATAAACGCACCTTCAAGAAGGTGCCACTGGCAGGGAAGTCCCTGGGGTATCACTATGGCCGAACAGGACGACTCGAACTCAGAGGAGGGCTCCAACCCAAAGGATCCGCTAGAATCATGGGAAGACGGGTCGGCTTTCGGGGTCTCTGACGACAGCGACCCGGTTTGCGAGACCCCAGTTGAGGATTGGATAAAGGACTTGGACATCGAGTCCACAGATCAAGTGCCGATTCCGGACAAGCTCGTCGACCAGGTGATAGGGCAGGAAGCCGCCTCCATCGTGGTTAGGAAGGCCTCTGAACAGAGGAGACACATGATAATGGTGGGGGAGCCCGGTACGGGAAAGTCAATGCTCGCCCGCTCCATGACCGAGTTCCTCCCTCCAGAGCAACTGG
This sequence comes from Marine group II euryarchaeote REDSEA-S43_B8, assembly GCA_001629235.1. Classification (GTDB taxonomy): domain Archaea; phylum Thermoplasmatota; class Poseidoniia; order Poseidoniales; family Thalassarchaeaceae; genus UBA36. Next base: position 14,077 of record LUSA01000104.1, read on the forward strand.
AAGACGTTCTTGTGTATCGAAACCAGGAGGACGAGAACGAGCCCAAGGTTCGCACGGTCCCAGCAGGCCGTGGATCGAGGCTGATAGCGGAGCGCCGAGCCCATGTCCGCCAACAGAGAGAGAGGACAAACAGGACCCTTCTCTTCATCGCCCTAGTCGTCGGGGCAGCACTACTTCTCGCCACCATATCGTCGGGAGAGATCCTGACGTTCATTTTCGGATCGTTCATCCTAGTCTTCGGGTACTTCTTCCTGAGGACCAGGCTTACTGCTGGTGACGAGTCCAACATCCCCAAGCTACTAATCAAGCACGAGAGGAGCGATGAACCACCATTCGTCGATGCGACAGGAAGCCTCGCGGGAGCACTGCTCGGGGACGTCAGGCACGACCCCTTCCAGTCGGGGGCGGATCTAGCCACTCCTGCCCACGAGAGGGTCGAGCCAGGTGCGGTGCACAGGGCGAACAAGGGCGTGCTCTACATCGATGAGATCAGAATGCTGAGGATGGAGGAGCAGCAGGCCCTGCTGGTCGCAATGCAAGAGAGGGAACTATCGATCAGCGGTCGCTCAGAGAGGTCCTCCGGCGCACTGACAAAGTCAGAGCCCGTTCCAACCGACTTCATCCTAGTAGCCGCAGGAAACCTGGACAGCATCCAGAACATGCATCCCGCACTCAGGAGCAGGATCAGGGGGTATGGCTACGAGGTCTACGTCAATACCGACATGAAGGACACCGAGAGGAACCGACGCCGGTTGATTCGATTCATAGCGCAGGAAGTCCGGAACGAGATGAAAAAGGACTCAGGGAAGTCAATCCCGCACTTTGACAAACAAGCAATTTCACTGGTCCTGAAGGAAGCGCAGAGGAGGAGCGGTCGCAGGGGCAAACTATCCCTGAGGCTCAGGGAGCTAGGGGGCCTGGTCAGAATAGCCGGCGACTTAGCAGCCGAGGAAGGCTCATCCCTCACACAGTCCAAGCACGTTGTGAGAGCCAGGGCAATCTCAAAGCCGCTGGAGCAGCAGGTCGCAGATAGGTACCTAGAGAGGCAGTCGGAGTACTCCATGCTCGTGAACGAGGGCAACAGGGTCGGGAGGGTGAACGGTCTCGCAGTCCTAGGAGCGGACTCAGGGCTTTCAGACTACTCGGGCGTGGTCCTTCCGGTCGAGGCCATGGTCACCCCCACCCAGGGAAGGTCGGGCCAGGTCATAGCAACCGGAGGGCTCTCCGACCTAGCAAAGGAGAGCGTGACCAACATCAGCGCGGTAGTGAAGAAACTCACGGGGAAGGACATCAGGGACTTCGATCTGCACGTGCAGTTCCCCGGGACCCACAACGTGGATGGCGACAGCGCATCCATCACCATGGCGACGGCCATAATCAGCGCATTCGAGGGAGTCCCGATAGACCAGAACCTCGCCATGACGGGATCGCTCACGGTTCGCGGCGAGGTCCTCCCGATCGGTGGAGTCTCCGCGAAGATCGAGGCAGCCGTCAAGTCCGGGATCAAGAGGGTGGTGATACCCAGGTCGAACATGAACGACGTACTGATCGATGAGAAGTTCGAGTCCCAGGTCGAGATACTGGCCACCATCTCTTCGGGCACTGACAAGCAGCCTTCCGCTTGAGCGCCGACCAATCCTTGAAGTGCCACTCTACGCAGGCACATCGGTAGTTATGCCTTCCAGCCAACGCTCCTCAATGGGTATTCTGTTCCTTGTCGTCCTCGTCGACATGCTAGGCCTGACACTGGTGATACCGTTCCTTACGTACTTCGTCCAGGACCTGGCATCCGCGGAGGGAATTGTTGACACCGGCTCCAGGGACTTCTGGGTCGGCATAGTCATTGCGACCTATTCCCTGGCCCAGTTCATTTCGACGCCAATCCTGGGATCAATCTCGGATCGCATAGGCAGGAGGCCCGTTCTGATGTTCGGACTGGCGGCAAACTCCCTCTTCTTCATCGTCTTCGGGCTATCTGGCAGCCTGGCCATGGCCATAATAGCCCGGTTCCTAGCTGGCGCTGGGAACGGCAACATCGCCGTCGCCAAGGCGTACATCGGGGATATCAGCGAGGATGACCAGGTGGCCGGAAGGATGGGCATGCTGGGTGCGGCATTCGGCTTGGGCTTCATGATCGGCCCGTTCTTGGGAGGGGTCTTGTCCGACCCAGCCACGGGGATAGGTGGCCCTTTCGATACCCAGTTCTGGTCGGACTACCCCTACTTGCTCCCCTGCCTATTCTCAAGCGCCATGTCAGCGATAGCCCTGATGCTGGCGACATTCATGCTCCCAGAGAGCCTGCCAAAGGAATCGAGGTCCGAGTCGTCGAAGTCCCCGATTTCGCAACTGGGCGCGACCTTCACGAGCATCGCTTCGGTATTGCGTCTACCAAACATCTCCGCACTGGTCAATGTAAACTTCCTGTTCCTAGTCGGTTTCACCATGATGCATGGCACTTTCATCCTGTTCACTTCGATGGAACCGGAAAGCGGAGGCCTTGGTTGGAGCGAGAGAGAAAACGGCTGGGTGTTCGCATTCATCGGGTTAGTCGGGGTCGTCGTCCAGGGTGGCCTGATCCGGCCCCTGATCCGAAGGTTTAGCCTCAGGAGGTTGATGCTGACGGGGACCGTGCTGACCGGAATCGGAATCGCAAGCATACCATACGCCTCAGCAGACATGCCCATGCTGATTTTCTGGTCATTCTGCGCAGCATTCGCGATCGGGAACGGGATCTACTCCCCCTCGCAAAGCTCACTCCTGACATTCGCATCCAAGGAAGGGGGCCACGAGCTCGGGACTATCATGGGAGCCCAGGAGGGACTAGGGGCCCTGGCTCGAATAATAGGGCCACTCCTATCAGCAGTGATCTGGTCCGAAACCGTCGAGGGGTCCGGGCTCTGGTCATACCATACCTGCTTCAGGGTATCCGGGCTCTTCTTCTTGGTGGCGTTACTAATGCAACTAGGTCTAAGGACCTCAGACGACGCAAGGAATGCTGCGGGAGGCACATAGATTGGCGATTCCAGCAGTCGTGGCACACGGGGGTGCAGGAGCGGGGCCGGAAAGGCTCGCGAACGTCGAGAGGGCGGTGGCCATAGCCGCGGGGATCCTCGACGCGGGAGGATCAGCCATAGAGGCGGCAGTAGAGGCATGCGTGGTATTGGAAGATGACCCAGTCTTCAACGCCGGCACGGGCTCAGTCTTCAGGACGGACGGGTCCGTCCACCTCGATGCCTCCATCCAGACCTCAGAGGGCAAGATGGGCTTCGTCATCGCAATGCAGGATACGCCCAATCCGATCAGGGTAGCAGCGGACCTTCTGGATGAGGGCATCAACGGGCTCAGCGGGGACGGGGCCAGGCTATGGGCCGACTCCAAGGGTTTCGAGAAGTCAAATGTGCAAGGCAGGCCCCCCTTCGAAGGAGCCACAGACACCATCGGAGTCGTAGCCAGGGACAAATCCGGACTAATCGTTTGTGCCACGAGCACGGGAGGCACTAGCAACAGACCGCCGGGCAGAGTCGGTGACGTCCCCCTGCCTGGGTGCGGATTCTGGGTCCAGGAAGGGGTGGGCGTCGGGGCGACTGGGATAGGGGAGGCGATAACTAGGGGCATGATCAGCCTCAGGGTGGCAGATAGGATACTCGACGGGAACGACCTGGAGGAGTCGATGATGTGGGCTCTGGACGAGTGCCTCGAGGAGGGTGCAGAGGTGGGCATCATCGCACTCGGAGCAGAGGGCACGGGGCACGGAGTCTCCAACAGTACGAACATGCCATGGTCCTCGTGGATTGCCAGGAAGTGAAACCCCCCCAATGGGATGCGCTTAAGGAGGGGCCTACGTTGGAAGGACCGGAGATGGGACCTTGTCAGATATCGATACCCGCATCAAGCAGATTGCGCATGTGCTAGGCCAACTAGACGACAACCAAGTCCCTCGAAACATTCGCTCGGCCTCCAAGGACGCAGTGGAGAAGTGGCTCCTCAACGCCAGCAAGGACATGGACGTCAGGCTGGGGATGACCGCCTCTATTCTGGACGAGATATTCAACGACCCCAACCTCCCGGGGCACTATGGCCCCCTGTGCCTGCAACTACAGACGGCACTCGAGGAGATGCTGAACGAAGTCACTCGCTCCTGAGGATTGAAGAGCAATCCCCCTCCATGGCTCTACGTTAGACATGCCCGAGTGGACGAACCTCTCCTATGCCAATGTCGCAACGACCTCCCCCACAGCCCATCGCGCCTCATCGGATTGGGCCGAATCACTGGCCAGGGGGGGGGCAGCCGAGTTCGATGGCGAGGCCGAGAAGAACGGCAT
>LUSA01000105.1 GCA_001629235.1 Marine group II euryarchaeote REDSEA-S43_B8
CCCATCTTGAATTGCTATCCAGTCCTTCTCTTGGCCCGCATAGAAAACTGCGAACCTGGAGAGCCACACAACAGAGAGCGCGCCCATCAGAACCGCTATCGCCCCTCCGTACTCCTCAATCGGGTTCTCCGGCCTGTCCGGGCCGGCCTGACTCCTCATCCACTCGTGTAAGCCTATCACAGATACCGCAGTGGCTCCGGTGATGACGCCGAGGGTCAGGAATGAGTAGTCGTTGTCCACATTCACCACCGTGACGTACCAAATCGCATAGGCCAGCATAAGTCCTCCAGCGAGCAGAGATGCGTACAGACCAATCATCGAAGCATCGTATTCTGAACGTACAACTGTGTTTTCTGGGGCCTGACTCATGCGCTTTGTTGCGCCTGATTGGCTTTCTACTTACTCCCGGAACAGGACTTTTTCATCCTCCTTGGACTAGGAAGGCTTGAAGTCGGGACTGTGGTGGCGTGGGATGCTACGGGACTGTAGCTCAGCTGGGAGAGCGCCGCACTGAAGATGCGGAGGCCGCTGGTTCAAGTCCGGCCAGTCCCACCATCAACTCGCATTAGAGAGGACTTCGGTCTGGAGCTTGTGCAACTTCGCTATTCCTGCCTCCGCAGCGTCGATCAGAGAGTCGAGCTCTTCTCTGGAATAGGTTGCCTCCTCGCCGGTCCCCTGGACCTCTACGAAGTCCCCAGAGCTAGTCATCACAACGTTCATGTCGACGTCGGCATTGCTGTCGAGAACGTAATCCAAGTCTGTCCATACCTGTCCCTCGACCATTCCCACGCTAAGCGCTGCAACGTCATTGGGCATCACGGAGTCTTCGTGGGATGCCATCTGTTCCTTGCTAAGAGTCTCCTGCTTCACTCCTTTCCTGATCTGATCCCTGGTAAGCCTCCTTTCCTTCGGCAGGCACTCCCCGGAGGAGATGAGCCTCCTAACAGCGAGCCTCAGTGCTATGTTTGCTGCTGTTATTGAAGCGCATCTGGTTCCTCCGTCGGCATTCAGGATGTCGCAGTCCACAGTCAGCGCCACTGGACCCAGTTGCTCCAGGTCTACGGCTCCCCTCAGCGATCGAGCGACTAGTCTCTCTATCTCCATCGTCCTACCCTTTGCACCGCTCCTTTCTCTCCTGAATCTGGTATCGGTCGAGCCTGGGAGCAACGAGTATTCGGCATGCACCCAACCCCTGTCAGAGTCTCGAGGGAACCACCTGGGGAGAGAGGGTGCCTTGGTGACGCAGACCAGGACTTGGGTGTCCCCCTGCGAATAGAGAAGGGAAGACAGTGCATTCGGGGTGAAGTCCAGCTTCACCTCAATTTCCCTGATCTCGTCGTTTTCCCTTCCGATGCTTCCAACTCCTGTCTTCATCTTCGCCATGTGCATCCGAAACGAGGCTCTCGGATGAATCATTCGCGTCTTGCATGAGGGGGCCTGAATGAGTCTACGACCTCCGGATCTGTAGTGATGTAAGGCCCGCCAATCAGATCCACGCAGTACGGTACAGCAGCGAAGACGGAGTCCAGAATCTCACGAATCGACCTAGGAGAGCCTGGCAGATTGATCACTAGCGAGGACCCACGAATACCAGCCATCTGCCTAGAGAGCATTGCCGTGGGGACGTGTCTCATGGACACTGCCCTCATCTGCTCCCCGAAGCCTGGAAGGATCTTTTCGCAAACGTTCCCGGTGGCCTCGGGGGTAACGTCCCGTTGAGATGGCCCGGTCCCCCCCGTGGTGACCACGACAGAGCATCCATGATTGTCAATCAGGTCGATCAGAGCTGCCTCGATGGATTCCCTCTCGTCTTCGACCAACCTCCTTTCGACCTCCCATTCGGAAGTCAGCGCCTCCTCTAGGAAACCCTCTATCGCAGGACCGCTTAGGTCATCGTACTCTCCCTTGCTAGCTCTATCGGAGGCTGTTAGCACACCGAATCTGCAAGTCTCTGGGTTGGCCATTGGCAATCCGCGAAGGTATCCGGAGAAAACGCCGTCGGTGGTCCCAGAATTTCATGGGCACGTTCAAAGACCGCCGATTCGAAGAGTAGTCTCCGGAGGTAATGAGGTGCCGAGTCTTCCCCAACATGCATCGACAATCGTTTCCCCAGCAACGTCATGTCTGGTGCATTTCTGCCCTAATGAATCGTTGGTTGAAATAGTCTCGACGCCCCATCTCTGATACGGGTGAGAGTGATGAGTGACCTGACAACATACGCAAACCAGATAGCAGTAGTGAAGCAAGAGTGCCCAGATGCAAATGATGAGGAGATAGGAAAGGAGTTCCAGAGATACGAAAGTGACTTCCTCATCCCTCCCGAAGACGCCCTAAGATCTGTGATCAGGAAGTTCCAGGCGGCGACTGGTGTTGAGGTGACTTCGGGATCTACCACCCAAGTTCGCGAGGAAAAGAAGGTTCAGAGGTTCTCGGAACTAGGTTCAGACGATAGGAACGTCTCAGTCGAGGTTGCTGTAATATCATACACCCCAAGGACTCAGATGGTTAGGGGAGAGGAGAAGCAGATTGCATTCGGATGGATAGAGGATAACCCTTGGGAAGCTAGCTCTGAGAGGATCAGGTGGGACTACAAAGACTGGGGGAATAAGGGAGAAGCAATGGTTCCCGGTTCGATTGTCAGGCTCGAGGGAGCCTCAGTGAACGAGTGGAACGATAAGAGATCCCTGAATATCAACAGGACAACCAGGGTAACAGTACTGAAGGAGGGAGGAGGTTCTGCCCCTCCCACAAGCAACGATCCCATGACTATCGCTAGAGCGTCGGAGGTTGAGGGTTTCGTGAACGTCGTTGGTAGAGTCATTTCAGCAAAGCCAGACGTGATAGTCAGGAAGGATGGAAGTGGAGAGTTGAACGTGATGAGAGGGAGGATCTCAGACTCCTCCGGTAGTATCGGCTTCCTGTCATGGAAGGAGTTCGAGCATGAGGAGGGTGCTCTGGTGAAGATAGTGGGGGCATCAGTCAGGAAATTTCGTGATACCCCGGAAATACAAATCAACGACGGGACGGTCATCGAGACATACAGAGATACTTCTTTCCCGGAAGTTGCCGAGTTAACAGAATCCGAGAAGGTCAGCATTTCAGATCTCAGAGATGGAATGAGAGACGTATCAATCACCCTACAGGTTGAGAATTGGAATCAGAGGACATTCGAGACGAAGGATGGAGATTCCAGAGTTGTTAGGAGTGGCGATATCATGGACCCAACAGGGAGGTGCAGACTAACTGCATGGTGCGAATTCGACCCTAAACCAGGAGACATCATCAGGATAGATGGCGGGAGAGTCCAATCATGGCAGGGATCGCCGGATATGGTAATTGACAACTTAGATCAGGTAGAGATACTCACAGAGACTCCTTGGGAGAAAATCGATCCAGACAACCACTGGGTAGACGTAGACCTGGACAGTCTAAGGAAGGGAGGGTCGAGAAGAGGCATCTCTACTACAGGAGTTATTGTTGCCATCATGCCGGGTTCAGGCATTATCGAGAGATGTCCGGAATGTAGAACAATACTCAGAGATGGCTCATGTCCGGAGCATGGCCCACAGATAGGGGAGGAAGATCTCAGGCTACGATTCGTATTGGATAGTGGCGTCTCGAACGCGAACCTATACATGGCCAGAGAGGCGAGTGAGTCGTTCCTAGGGATGAGCATGGACGAAGTAAAGGGTTAGATTTCCAGTATAGGCAATGAAGCGTTCGTCTCCAATCTTAGGGGCCGGGTTCTTTCCCGGAAGGTAGTAGTTCATGGCAGGTGCGTGGTTGACGATAGAGGAGCCATGGTATTCGCTGATCGAATGGAAGTGATGGAACCGAAACCAGCTGAGGAGGCCGAAGAAGTAATGCAAAGATGGGGAGTGGTACTTTGATGTCAGGATCCAGTACCTTCAGAGGGAGGCAGAGTGCAGTCAGAATCTTCGCACAGGAGTACTCGGAGTCCTCCCTCATAGAGAGGGGAGTGGGGGAGTATGATCCGAGCTTCGTAATCACAAAGCTTGGAGCCAAGGTAAACCGTTGCCTGGTCTGTGGCGGTCTGGAGAGGATGGAGAGAAGGGACGGGGACTCCGGCCCATTCTACAGAGGACAAGTCAGAGATCCCTCGGGGACTCACTACTTCGATGTAGCACCATTCCAGCCCGAGCTACATCCAGACGCGGAAGAGCTCCTAGCTAGGTTCGAATCTGGTGACTCTGTGCTAGTTTCCATTGTAGGAAGGCAGAAGTCGAACGAGTCAGAAGACGGGGGCATATTCACATCACTTAGAGCTGAGAGTTTCACAGAAGTCGGATTAGATGACTACAAGTCATGGATGGTGGATGCTGCGGACGCCACACTCAGGAGGCTCGAAGCCTACGACTCGTCACAAGGAGAGGAGTTGACTGAGGAGTCACTGAGAAAGGCAGGAGTTCCTGAGGACTTGGTGGACGGTCTAATCAAGTCGAAAGAGCACTATGCCGAGTTCGACACCGAGGCCTATCGAGTCTGGATCCTCAAGGCTTTCTCTAGGGCTCTTGGGGATTCTGAAGAAGACTCGGGGCCGGACCTGGAACCAGTGAGCATAGAGGCGGCACCTGTGGAGCAGATTGAGGTTCAGAGTACTGACGGGGGAGATCCCAGAGAGGTGATACTAGGGATTCTTGGCTCCAATGGGGGGGAGTTGGTTGAGTACGAGGATCTCGTGGGAGCCTGTATTTCTGCCGGATCCTCAAGAGAGGATGCGGAGAATGCAGTTATGGGTCTGAAGGATGACACTATGGAGATTTCTGAACCAAAATTCGGATTCTTCTCGATATCTGAGTAGGCTTTTCGCTGGTCTAGTCTAGTGAGGAAAGTTTTGATCTGATCCTCTCTATGGTCGATTCTGCATCTTCCGTCGCTTGGATTGTTTTCTCGACTGATGCCATCGTGGCTCCCTTGACCTCTGCGATATTCGTAGCCACCATCAAGACCCTGTGTCTTACGAACTGCTCATCTATTGGCCAACCCCTCCTGTCTGCAAGCCTCAACAGCAGATCCTTCTCGACTTCCCCCCAAGAGCCCCCATGGCTCCTCAGAATGGTCCCGACCATCCTCTCGAGATCACCTACTCTGGCGTGAATGGTGAGAAGGTCCCCTTGGATATGGCCGGACTGATTGTCAATACCGATTAGTATTGAGTCTCCAGCATCCTCGAGAAGTGCTTGTGAGGGAATGGCCTGGAAATCCTCGGTAGGAACCTCAATTGGAGCCGGGTCGGGGTCCTTTTCCTTTTGTTCGATTTTCGTCGGAGAGGGAGTTGGGATTCCATTCCTTTTGAGGCTGCGCTTTATTCTCCCCCCCCCCCTCATCTGGCTAGTAAGGACTCCAGCCACTCTGCCCATCAGTACTGTCCTGTTTCCCGTTAGCTCGAGCTCGAGGCTCTTGCACATCTCGTGCAGATCATCTCTGTTCATCTCTGCTAGGTTCTCGATAGTCATCCTCCTCGAGTCGTAATTCAGATGGAGCCACAGGCGCTGACGCCTCTCTTTGTGAGAACCGGAGGACTTGATGCCGAAGACCTTCAGGACTTCGCCCATCTCCTTGTGAGACATGGACTGTATCCCCTCCCAAGAAAGGTCCATGTCCGACAGAACTAGGTTGGAGATCAGCCTAGCCCTGAGAACCTCGACTGACCCGGACTTCGAGATTCCGCTTTCCTCCGCCCTACCTCTGAGGCTCTGGAGCCTCTCCATGTAGATGGAGCTAAGCAAATCGGTGTCTACCCTCATGGCAACACCAGCGCCTCGTGATGCTACCTTAGTTATCGGTTGCCCCAGTATCTTTGTCTGGGAGAGGTTTTCGAAACTTTTCTAGATGAGCGGCAGTGACTAGAGGAAGGAGGGTGCATCAACATCAGTTGGGTGGTCTTTCGGCACCTCTCTGGAGGACTCCCTGACCATGTTTTCCCAGTCCATCATCAGGGCAACTATAGCTCTCTGATACTCGCTCATTGCGACCAGCCTCTCCAATGAGAGGGTCTTCCTGCCATCGGGCGAGAGGGTCTCCAATCGAACCTCGACTCTGACCTCGTCATGATATATCTCTCCGTCTGGATCGTGACATGCCTGCTCTAGAACTAGGTCTCGATTCTCCTCCGCCTGCCTGAGAATTGCTCCGACCTGGCGATGCCTTACCTCCAGGCCCACGCAATCTCGTAATGACTCATCCATGGCCCCCATAATCCTGCTCTGGACCCAAAGAACAGTGTTCCCCTCTGGCTCAGTTAGCTTCGATGATAGGACGTTTGGGAATCCTGTCCTGCAGACAATCGCGATTAGGTCAGAGTAAGGTGGTGGGATGAAGTGTGGTGCGCCCCTGACTTTCGGCTGCGACATCAGCGTGTGCCTCCTCTCTGTTTGTCCGGTGTACTCATACTCCGACCTGGAGGAGATGAACCCGTCTATCTCCTCCCTGTCTAGCATCCCTGCTAGCCAAGTCGCCCTTTCGGCCGAGTCTAGGGGAACATCCTCAGGATTCGCGGAAACCTGATTGGTCCCGAGTACCTGAATATCGGGGCGAGCCCTGAGAATCTGTCTGCGGATAAGTTCCGAATCCGAGACGATTATTGCAGACTTTGGTTGATACATCAGTCTGTTTGGCGAGACTAGGATTAGGGATGGTCTTCGAGGAGTTCTAGCTCCTACGATCTGGCATCCATTATCTGCCAGATCAGCCTCACTACCGATGATTTCGGATGCAGGGACAGCTAGTAGATCGATTTCACCCTTAGACAGCGATTCTAGTGCGGATGAGACTTCTTCTAGTGGAGTAACGGACTGCTCCAGTCCCTCGTGGTCTATTGTATCTAAGTGACTGGAGACGATAGTGGAAATTTTCCATGAAGAAGAGTCCAGTGCCCCGACAATCAGCCTGTTTTCCATCGCATCCACCTCTAGGGAGGGAGCACTCCTCATGCCCAATCTGAGCGGCGCGGACACCCGTTGATATATGCGACCCCTAGGCTGAGATGCTATGGAAGCGGAGAATATCGAGTCTATGGACCTTGAATCTCTGAAGAATCTGGTTGAGGAGTCGATAGAGGATCTGGTTCTGGAGAAGATGGGTTCCTCACTTGACCGCCCAATAATGTCGATTGCCAGGGAAGTCCTCCTAGGCGGAGGAAAGAGGTATAGGCCAATATTGGTGATTATGGCGTACAAGGCTGCTGGGGGGTCGGACTACAGAGAGGCCTTAGATCTGGCTCTATCATCGGAGTTGATCCATACCGCCACTTTGGTCCATGACGATGTCTACGACCAGTCAAAGATGCGTAGGGGTAAGCCCACCATTCACTCCGCCCATGGCATCTCCCACGCCATTATTGCGGGAGACTACCTATTCTCATTGGGTTTCCAATTCGGGGCCAAGTATGATGAGAGAGTAATAGGCAAGGTAAGAGACGCCTGTGCAGGAATTGCCTCGGGAGAGATTCTGCAGTTCGAGCATATCCACGACCTGAACACCAGGCCTGAGGACTACTATGCCATAATTGACGGTAAGACCGCTGGGCCTTTCGCATCTAGTTGCTCTAGCGCGGGCATGGTTGCAGGTGCCAGACAGGAAATCGTTGATGCTCTGTGGGGGTACGGGATTGAGCTGGGTAGAGCCTTCCAGTTAGTTGATGATATTCTAGATCTGGAGGGGGACGAAAGGATAGGGAAGCCCCGTGGAACAGATGTCCATGAGGGCAAGATGACGCTACCGATCATTTACGCATTGACAATGCTCCACGGGGAGGATAGGGAGCATCTGAAGGATGTGCTGACTAACTTCGGGGATGATAGGCTCCATGAGCTAGTTCAGCTTTTGGAGACTGCGGGATCCTTTGAGTATTCGCGGGTATTGGTCACGAACCACGTTGAAAGGGCTTTGGAGCATCTTCAGGCTCTGCCCGATTCAGACGAGAAGATTCTATTGAGCGAGATGGCACTAATCTCGGAGGCTAGAACTAACTAATGGAGGAATCCCCCTGTCCGAGGAAAAATACTGGGATGCCATCGTCATAGGAGGGGGGCCTGCTGGTAGCACCGTTGCAAGATATGCAGCGGAAGGTGGCCTCAGCGTACTAGTCGTGGACGGGAGGGACCCCATTGGAAACCCCCTACAATGTGGAGAGTTGGTTCCGACAAATGAAGAGATGAAGAGACTGTGCCCTGATGTGCCGGAAGTTGATGATTTATTCAGGACCCCCGATGAGGCCATCTCTAGTACATCGGGGAAGATGAGGATCGTCAAGCCAAATGGTAAGGGGATGGACTTCAAATTCGGAGGAATGGTTCTGGATAGGGTGGCTCATGACGAGGCCTTGGTCAACCTTGCCGCATCAAGTGGCGCGGAGTTCCTCCTCGGAAGTAGAGTTAAGCGAGTAGATGGGGAGTCTGTCTTCCTATCTGACGGCACTGTCCTGAAGGGCAAGGTAATAGTGGGAGCGGGTGGTTACAACGATCCGATCAGAAAGAAGCACTGGAATGAGAAATCTCTGAATATTCCTGTGAAATTTGTACTCAAGGAGGGGCATCACTCTGATGCTTTGGAATTGCACTTCGGATCAGTTGCCCCGGGAGGATATGCTTGGGTTTTCCCAAAGAAGTCGGTTGCTAACATAGGCCTTGGCGTTCAGAGGAAGATGTCGAGAGGAAGGAGTCTGGAGTCTTACGCGAATGAGTTCATCGAACGCTACGAGGGAGAGGAGTCATTCAGAGGAGCCGGTTATCTCCCCATGTCTGGGACAATAGGGCAATTCGTCAAGGGAAACTATGTCCTAGTCGGTGACTCTGCGGGAATGGTGCTCCCATCCAACGGAGCAGGGATTACAATAGCTATGATCGGTGGTAGAATAGCCGGTCAGGTAATTTCTGAGCACATCAATGACGGCGTGGAACTACAGGAGTACCAGAGGAGGTGGGGGGAGCAAATGGGGAAGGTCATGAGGAACTCTAAGAGGTCCTTCAAGATAGGCAGCCTACTGTTCAGATTTCCTGATTGGTTCCTAAATTTAGCATTCAATCCCCTAACTAGGGGATTCATCTGGAGGGCGGTTACCTGCAGGAAGATGTTCTGGGTATTCTAAGGAGAACGTGCTGACCAGATGGTTGCCATTCCAGGGAAAATTACTCGGGCTTCGACATCGACGAAACCGACATCCTGCAACATGGACACATAATCTCGAGTGTTTCCAAACTCTTCGTATGTCTTTGTTAAAGCTTCTTGTGTTTTTGGATCCAAGTTTTTGCCAACAGTTTTTTCTTTGTCGTCGGCGTCCTTTTGTTTTTTGTCTACTTTTGCGA
>LUSA01000011.1:0-7717 GCA_001629235.1 Marine group II euryarchaeote REDSEA-S43_B8
ACATCTATTGGAGAGAATGGAGCCATGTAATTCCACCCCCCAGTAGGTCCGGTTGGGTTTCCACCAACTCGAACTTCGCCTTTCTTTAGAGGGCCCATTTCATCGTATGCTCTGGAAAGAAGCATGTTTGACAGACCGGGCGCTATCCCTGTATCCCATAGGATTCTTGCACCGTATTCTTTGGCCTTATCGTCATCTCTGTCTGGAGTAAACTGGCTGAAACTGAGATCCACTGTTCTCCAGGGAAGCTCCGCGAGAGCCGTTGTACTCGAATGTCCTATGTCTCCCGGCAGCATGTTCACTACGATGTCCTGAAAGGGATTGAATTCGAAACCCTCTTGGTGTACAATCATATCTAACATCAAATCTATTGGATCCTCATCCTTCTCGAGGTGATGCACCTCCACACCAGGAATTCCGAAAACTCGGTACGGTTGCGGGTCGTAAGCGTGTACGGTGTGGCCTGAATTGGCTAACTTTTCTGCAACATAGGAACCGACAAGCCCCACTCCGAAGCAATGGATATTAGCCATGTATCATCGTAGACGAGTTCGCTATTCGTTGTAACTGTTCGCAGTTCTTAGAGCAAAATCTAGCGATGCCTTGATTGGGTGTAATACAAGCCGCAATTCATGGTAGGGGGAGGTAACATTGATCCTTGGTCCTCTGAGCAATCTACCGACTATGATAGAATGATCGAGCAATTCGGCTTGACTCCAATGGACCTCGGGTCTATGCCAAATCCAGGAATGCTGCATAGACGAGGAATAGTATTTGCACACAGGGATTTGGATGTGATTACGGATTCGATAACCAAGGGGGATCCATTCGGAGTTCTTACCGGCCTAATGCCCAGCGGTAGGATGCATCTTGGACATAGCATGGTTATAGAGCAGGTTCGCTGGTTTCAGGAGCAGGGTGCCGACGTAACCGTTGCCGTTGCCGACTTGGAGGCACTCGCGACCAGAGGAACCTCTCTTTCTAATGGAAGGGAGACAGCGTTACGCGAGTACGTGTTGAATTATGCTGCATTGGGCTTGGACCCAGACAAGACTAGCGTATACTTTCAGAGTTCTAGGCCTGAAGTTCAGAGACTGGCCTTCACTCTAGGAAAACGTACTAACCTATCAGAATTAGACGCGATATACGGATTTGGTGGAGATACAAATCTGGCTCACGTCCAGGCGCCTCTTGTACAGGTTGGAGATATTGTACACCCTCAATTGGATGATTTCGGAGGATTAAGGCCAATAGTTGTACCAGTAGGGGTTGACCAAGATCCGCATCTAAGATTGACCAGAGACATAACTCAGAAGACGAACTGGTTTAACGTGAAGAAGAGGAAGTCTGGAGGGCTCACCGTGGCTCTTTCAGTCCAGGAAGATAATCAGGCAGAGATGGGGGTTTCCCACTCTGGTAGGATAGATATGGATTCTAGGGCAAAGCTCGTTGGAAATATTGTCGACTCAATTGCTGAACTAGGATTTTCCGATATCAAGTCTAATCCCAAGCATGGAACAATCGAGATTCCCGGCGCAACAATGGGGGATCGCTCCAGAATTAGGATAATGTTGCTCCAAATTGAGAGGGATTTGGGTGGCCTAGGGCTAATGTCCCCATGTTCCACTTACCACAGATTCGCAGTAGGCATGACCGGTGATAAGATGTCTTCATCTAAACCCGAGAGTACGATATTCATGGATGACGAAATTGAATCCATGGAGAGGAAGGTGAAGCGGGCGATCAGTGGAGGTCAGCCCACGGTGGAAGAGCACAGAAGGCTAGGAGGGGATGTCTCAAAGGACGTAGCATTCCAGTATCTGCAATTCTTCTTCGAAAATGACGATACAGCCCTAGCGGAGGTCAAGTCTGAATATGAAAGCGGCAGGATGCTGGCCGGGGAAGTGAAGCAAATTTGTATTGATAGAGCCACAGACTGGCTCATTGATCTTAAGCAAAGAAGGGATCAAATGGAAGATAGTGTAGCCGATTTCCTCGCTCCAGATGCAATTTAGCGAATGTCGAAAACTGGAACCTCTGGCCCCATGTCCAAAGACTGCTTCTCGTTTTCCATTAGCTCCCTAATGGTTGCATCACTGTGAATAATCTGGCTCCTTCCCCTTGGGTCCAGAAGCTCGATAAGAAAATGAGAACTTCCATCTTTCATCTTTCTCAGGCCCTCCAACAGTTCCATAGATGCGACTAGTACCTTTTCATCATCCGAGCTTCCTCTCATTATAGAGCCTACAGCATCTTCGAATCTATTTATGACACCTTCAATATTTGATACAAATCCACTGGAAGAACCGCCGGGTGAGACCTCCAAATCTAGGTCAGGTATCCTGATAGTGCCGGATGACGAACGGACAACTCTTGCCGAGGTTTTTTCTGGGTCGTCTACGATTAGAGATGAGTAGCCGGGCTTCTCACCGTCCGAGGGGATGAAGTCCGTATGCTTCCATCCGCATGATTCACAGATTACTGTTATTTGTGTATGCTCTCCGAAGTATGGAATTTCGGAACTCATTGCCAGCATCGTCAATGCGCCGTCTTCGAGACATTGGGGACACGGTGCATCTACCTTACTCTGCATTTTTTACTTCACCCTGGCACTATCAAAAGTTGGAGGAAGCAGTAGGAGTCTGGTGTTTCCAAGTCGAACCACTTGGCCATTTACGTCGTCTTCGACAAAATCCTGGATTTTTCCGACTGCTAGTTGTAGTTCCATGTCCCTAGACATCAGATCTGACATCTCGATAATTACAATGTCCCCATCAGACACCCAGTCCATTATTTGTGAAATTCCGGTAACATCTTCTAGAACTGCTCTATGAATGATGACGTCTCCATCTAACCTAGGTACTGGGGCATCGGGGAACCTCATTCCCAGATCGTGATATGGCTCGCCTGGATCGATGATGCTCATTCCTTGGTCCGATATGCTGGGCATCTCTACCCACTTAGGGCCATCATCTTCTACAGACACAATTTGCCGACATACTTTGTGCCCTTGATATCTTCTGCATACGAGCTACGGATATTTCGAAAATTTATGCTATTTGGCAAGCCCGGCTCCCGTCGCATTGATAAGGGGTCGATTCTAGAGAATATTACTGGCAACTCCGCCGGTGATTACTATGGATGCAACTTCTAGCGCGATAAAGACCGGTACGAGTACCGTTGGAATTACCTATGATGGCGGTGTTGTCGTAGGGGCAGACCATAGAGCTACCATGGGGCATTTCATAGCTAACAAGTCTGTTCAGAAGCTCTTCCGAATCTCTGATAATATTGCTCTAACTACAGCCGGACTGGTTGGTCATGCCCAATCACTTTCCCGCGTCCTAGCCGCTGAATTGAAACTCTTCGAACTGAAAAGGGACATGCCTATGACAGTAAAAGGAGCGGCTACATTCACTGCCAATATCCTTTCTGGAAGGCCACACTATGTACAGTTACTGATCGTAGGAGTAGATCCTTCTGGTCCTAGCGTATACAGTATTGATTCCGCTGGTGGCTCTATCCCAGACACGTACTGTGCAACTGGCTCTGGAAGTCCGTACATGTATGGTGTACTCGAAGACCAATTCAAGAAAGGCATGTCCAAGGATCAAGCACTATCACTTGCGGCTAAGGCACTTCTAGCATCAGCCCAGAGAGACGCCGCAAGTGGCAATGGAATGGACTTGGCATTCATCACCAACGAAACTGGATTCACACAGCTATCCGAAGAGGAAGTGGCGACTCTCCTCTCGACTATCTGATTACATTCCCGACCTAGAGCAGCAATTGCCTAGGTTTCATGACATGAGGGATATTATGCGCTTGACTCTACCTGAGATAAAGAAGAAGATTTCGAAGATTATACCCGATGGTATAGATCATGAAGTAACACTGGAAGCCGGCTCTATCGCAATCATCACAAAACAGCCCAAGGAGTTCTCAGGAGGTGGTGAGAGCCTAACGGTAAGGATTGCCAAATCTGTGAAGCGTAGGGTTGTTATTAGGCCCCATCCAGAAATCCTATCCGATGAGCAGGAAGTTCACGATGCTGTCAATAGAATAATTCCTGCCGAGGCAATGGTCAGAAATACGTGGCTCGATCCAGCACTATCTGAGGTTATTCTGGAATGCGATGATCCATCATCGGCCGTGGGTCCGAAAGGCTACCATGTTAACGCTTTGAGAGATGAAATCGGCTGGCTTGTAAAGGTAGAACGTGCTCCTGCCAGAGAGAGCAGAACCCAGCACGACATCCGTCGTTACCGCAAGGAGTTAGCCGATGACAGGAAGTCCTTGCTGAAGAAATTCGGGACACGGATATATCGTCCTCAGAGACCAGGGGAGTCATGGGTTAGAGTTTCAGCACTCGGATCATATCGAGAAGTTGGGCGAGCAATGCACTTGGTCACGACTAACGAGTCCAAAGTTCTCGTAGATGTTGGAGCAAAACCTACCAATAACCAGAGCGAGGTTCAGCCATTCTTCTCGGCACCAGAACTTCTACCGCTGGATAATCTAGATGCCGTAGTCATCACCCATGCTCACGTGGATCACATAGGGATGCTCCCCGTTCTTTTCAGGTATGGATACAAGGGACCAGTGTATTGCACGCCCCCGACAAGAGATCTGATGACTCTTCTCCAAATTGATTACATCAAGGTCTCACAAGCAGAGGGTAACGAACCCCCATATTCCAAGGCCGATATACAGGAGTGCATCAAGCACGTTGTAGATGTGAATTGGGGGGACAAGACGGACATCGCTCCTGATATTAAGATGACAATGGAGAATGCAGGCCACATTTTGGGCTCATCCAGCGTCTACATGCAAATAGGCGAAGGAAAGTCTGAGCACAGACTTTTGTTTTCAGGCGACATAAAGTATGAGAAATCTTGGCTTTTCGATGCGGCTACGGTAAGGTTTCCCAAAGTTGACACACTCGTAATCGAGTCTACATATGGTGGACCGCAGAGCATTCAACCCACAAGGCATCAGGCTAGCCAGGAGCTCCAGGATCTCGTTTCCGACACCCTTAGTAGGAAGGGAAAGATCTTCTGTCCCGTTTTCGCAGTTGGACGATCCCAGGAGGTAATGCTAGCAATTGATGAGCTATTCAAGTCAGGACGTGTGCCACCTGTCACTGTGTGGCTCGACGGAATGATTAGCGAGGCGAGCGCGATTCATTCAAGTCATCCCAACTTCCTCAACAGGGAGCTCAAGAAGAGCATGCTCAGAGGTGGGGATGAGAATCCTTTCAACTCCTCTTGGTTCAGGCAGGTCGACTCTAGGGAGATGCGTGAGACTATTCTCCTCGATCCGAGTCCTTGCATAGTTCTAGCTACCAGTGGTATGATGACTGGTGGGCCTATCATAGAGTATCTCAAGCACTGGGCACCGGAGCCTGGAAACACACTATGCTTCGTAGGCTATCAGGCCTCTGGAACCCTTGGAAGGAGGCTACAGGAGGGTCATTCCCACGTTCCGTTGATGGATAAGGGACAGACACTGATGCTCGACGTGAATTGCAACATGGTGATAATTGACGGATTCAGCGGTCATTCGGATAGGAACCAACTTATGGACTATGTTTCGGCTCTAAATCCAACACCAAGGAAGATAATCTGCCATCACGGCGATCCCCAGACTTGCAATGCCTTCAGAATGGGCCTTCGTGAGAAGTTCAAGGTACAGACATACGCACCTGCGAACCTGGAGACTCTCCGACTCTCTTGATCATAGCACAGGAACGTCGAAACCAGCATCTGCAGGATCCCCAACATTGCCATCTGCTTGCTCTTCGTTACCTTCGTCCCAATCTTCCATAGAATCAGCTCCTTCGTCAACTGAATCATGATTCCTAGTAATAGCTACGGCTATAGGAATAGGCGTAAGCAGTAGCAATGCCCAGGCTTCAGGGGTTATATTTCCCTCAACTATCATGATAACTACTGATATCATTGCGATTGAAAATGAAATCGCAGCCCCTATTACGCTTCTCGACATATTTTCGGATTGCTCTGAGCAGATGTTTGTTATCTTTGTAACGACAAGGTGATGAACCTTGGATTAATTCAACTTGTATGGGACACGACTGGTATCTAGTTAGGTGTAAGTGCGGTCATTCCTTCGGACATAGAAAGGGGACTAAAGCAAAATGTACAATATGCGGCTCTAATGAAGTGACTAATGTCCAACAGTTCTCAGATTCAAGATCCCTGGCAAATGCCGTTTCTGATGCAAATCTTCCGAAAGAACTAGCAAAAGAACTGTCATCAAGACTCGAATCCAAGTCTGCTATTGAAGAAAACAGACAGCAAGGTCCCGTTAGCATTAGGGAAAGGGTCAGGGGCACATTGCGTAGTGCGACCGATGACCAGGGAGTTTTACGAATAAGCGCCATTAGAAGAGAATTAGACAGCGCTGGTCTCGATGCGGAATCATGGGAATCCATCATTGGAGGCGCAGAACTGGAGGGAATCTTAGTTAGATGCAGTAATGACTCATGGAGATGGGTCTAGCAAAGTTCATGACCACAACTTGTGCGCTTTGAGCCAAGGGGCCTGTGGGTTAGTCTGGTCTATGCTTGTTGCTTTGGGAGCAATAGACCCTGGTTCGAATCCAGGCAGGCCCACCACTCGAATATTTCTAATTCAGGCTGTAGTGAAACTATTGCAAATGCGTATTTATCGCGTCAATATCGAATTCTGAAACTGCTACTCTAATTGCTTCTTCTTTGGCGAACCATCTGGCTTCTTCTATCTCATCATCCTTGGGTGATATTTTTTGTCCTTGCAAGTCATCCTCACACTTGTAAGTGAATGAAACCCAATTTATCCCTTCATCATTGAAGATTTTTGATTGGATGATTGCTCCTTCGGGATGTTTAATTTTTGCTTTCTTGTTCAGTGGATCTGGTATGTCAATCACCACGCCTAGCTCTTCAAGGGCTTCTCTTACAGCCGCTTCACGGGGGTGTTCCCCATAGTCGACGAATCCCCCAGGCAGTGTCCAGCAACCTGTGAAGAATCCTCTCGAAACCTTGGCCAACAGGACCTCATCTCTGGAATTGGTAATGACAACCTTGCTAACAACCCTGTGTATTGACCTGTAGACTGACTCCCTTGCAACTGGATCTACAGCGTTGTCGCTGATTACAGAGTCCTTCCAGGCCCAGTTCTCAGGCCATGGGATTTCAGGCATTCCGTATACTACAACGGAGTCTACCCCTCCTAACCTAATTCTGTTAACTCTTCTTTCATTCCAAGTAATCCCCATTGATTCTGCTTCATCTATCGTGGGAAGTCTTATTGTTTCAGAACTATCGAATTTTATCCTACCCATTTGTGGGATCCTTGGGCCATTCCCATTATTATCAACGAGGAGAAT
This sequence comes from Marine group II euryarchaeote REDSEA-S43_B8, assembly GCA_001629235.1. Taxonomy (GTDB): domain Archaea; phylum Thermoplasmatota; class Poseidoniia; order Poseidoniales; family Thalassarchaeaceae; genus UBA36. The sequence continues at coordinate 7,390 of LUSA01000011.1, forward strand.
TTTTCCATCATTTTCTAGATGGATATATTCTTTCGTCAATGGTTTCAACCTCTTAATTTCAGTATCCCAGGATTTCAGAAAGCTGTTCTTTGTAGAAGGAACCGGAACCCTGTAGACTATCCAATTCCTTCTCAGCTAGTTCGAGCTCTATGATCCTCTCTACTCCATTTCTACCAAGAACTACTGGTACTCCAATGTATATGTCATCCATTCCATATTCTCCCGAAAGGTAAGTGCTACATGGAAGAACCCTTTTCCTATCTTCGAGAATTGCTTCTGCCATTATTGCAGCCGCGCTTCCCGGAGCGTAGAATGCACTGCCCTTCTC
>LUSA01000011.1:7752-8745 GCA_001629235.1 Marine group II euryarchaeote REDSEA-S43_B8
CCTCTTCGGTTAGCAGCTGACTCACTGGGATTCCGTTTACCGTTGTGTATCTTGGAAGTGGGACCATTGTATCTCCATGACCGCCCAGAACCATTGCCTGCACATCCTCATTACTGCATCCGACAGCCTGTGCGATGAAGTGCGTCATCCTCGCACTGTCCAATATTCCTGCTTGGCCTACTACTCTACTATGTTCAAATCCGGTTACTTTCTGCATATGGTAAGTCATCAGGTCCAAGGGATTAGTCACCATCACAACAATCGAATTGGGAGCGTGCTGCCTTATGCCTTCACCTACCTGTGAGACTATGTCTGCGTTCTTTCCAATCAGATCCTCCCTTGTCATCCCGGGTTGCCTAGGAAATCCAGAAGTAACTACCACTACATCAGAATTAGCGATGTCTGCATAGTCCTTCGTTCCTGTTACACGGCCATCGTAGTTTAGTACCCTTCCTCCTTGGCTCATATCGAGTGCCTTGCCCTTGGCAAATCCTTCATAGATATCCAGTAGGACTACCTCTCCAACCTTCCTTTCTGCAAGAACGAACGCACAAGTTGCTCCTACGTTTCCTGCTCCAATAACTGCGACCTTCTTTGCTCCATTTGCCATGTCATTGGGCTAATGATTACAGTCTTAGCACTTTGGAGAAGAATAGGTCAAATCCGTGACCAACTATATTGACTAGAGGTGTTATTTTCAAATGTGGCTAGCATACAGAATTCTGTAATTCCACTAGCACTGGTTGCCTTCGTTCCTACAATTTCGATATTATTCACGCTAAGCTATAACGATGATGAGTTCGCCTCTCAGATATTTTTCATTATATGCAAGCTTTGGCTTCTTCTGGCTCCAGCATATTGGTATCTTAGAGTTGACAAAAACTCTCCCTCTTGGTCACTCCCTTCCAGAGATGGGCTAGTTGTTGGAGGAATTTCAGGAATAATTATGTCCATAATCATCATTGCAATGTGGATTATATTCGGTGATACTGT
>LUSA01000012.1 GCA_001629235.1 Marine group II euryarchaeote REDSEA-S43_B8
TAGACCCATGCTACCTGCATTTGTCTCTACTGCTCTCAAGATGTCCTTCCTTGGCATATCGTCCCTCTCTCTTCTAAGAGTGAAGGCGACAATTACTACAACGAAGGCTATGAAAATCCATAGGAACCAGAATTGAATCATATTTTTCACCTACCCGCAGAATGTGTACCAGTCCATGAAGTCTGGAAGCGCCTCAATGACCCCGCCAGTTACTGTAAAAGGAATCAGTGGCATGCCGTACGGAGCAGGTCCACCGGTCTTCTTTACTCCTATGAAGTCAAACTCTTGTCCATTGGATCTGTTTCTAGCAGTATTCTTCTCTATTACAGTGTGGTCGTACCTGCTGGAGTGGCAGATGCAAAACGATTTGTTTCCACTTGAGTCAGTTCCACCAGGCAGCCAGCTATCAGCAGTGAAGTCGTTACTCACCAATTGCCATCCAGGAATGCAGCATAAGTGAGGGCATCTGGCGAAAACAATGATCAGGTTATCATGAATGTTCAATGATGCATATTCCTCCTTTTCTTCGATTTCATAGCCGGATCCTACATATGCGCCCCCGGCGGTGTATCCATCCATCATCTGGAATCTAGGGGTGCCTGCTTCTAATGGCTTGTTTTTGTTTTCCTCGTGTGGGACGTATGTGGCTATGATGGGCAAGCCGGACCAAAGACCTGCAGCTCCAACCATTCCGGTAGTTGTGTTCGCAGACTCGTCTACGAAAGATTGCAACGTCATAGGCTGCTTGTCCATGTTACTGTACCACACATCTGAACCCTTGGGGACATAGAATTTTATGGAAGAGTCCGAAGCACCCCCTTCCGCTTGGCCCATTAGGAAAGAAGCAAATCCCACACTGCCTAGTGAGGCTGTAGTAATCAATCCAGCTGCTGTATTGAAAGACAGCCTCATGAATTCCCTTCTGTCTATTGCACCGCTCCTCTCGTGAATGACATCATCCTCAGAGGAGATAGGACGTAGCTTGAATTTCCTTGCCATTTTCAGACCTCATACTTTTTCCAAGAGTTTGTATCGTGACTTGTGATGTACTTGTTTCTCCTGTGCTTGACAATTATCACGTCCGGAAGTACATATTTTAGATACACAATCCCCATGATTATTAGCGTGAGAAGAGTCATTGCAAGATTGAATGCGAGCAGTTGTTGGTCCCAGTGTTGGTATAGTCCGTATGCTAGGGCTCCCGCCCAATAAAGAGTCCAAAGAATCCCCCATAGTCCTACCATTATGATCAGCCACGAATCTCCCGAAGGTGCAAGACTAGCTCTTACAATTGTCCCGGGCTTGACTTCGTTGAATACTCCATGATTGACTGCTGCTTCGAAGGCCTCTTCCGTCAGCGCCGCATCTTCAAGAGCCACTCTAGCATCTTCCACGCTGACCTTTCCGGACTTTACTTGTCGCAAAAGCCTCATCACAGTGTCGTCTTTCATAGTTGATCGCCTCTTCTAAGATGTTTTATTCTTAGTCTCAGTAGGTTACTTCTACCCTTGTAATGCCTGGAGAAACCGTATCTAAGGAATAGCCCGCAGAACAAAATGACTAGCATTACTGCTCCGAATCCAAGGAGTCCCAACCAGTGGGCAAGGAGCTTAGCTCCCATTTTGTGGATGTCTTTCTTTCCTTCAACCGGTGCGGGGGGGTTTATGTCCCCATTCCCTGAGAAAACGGTTTTTGTCCTTCCATTGTCTTCACCTTCGTCAACACTGGCAGTAAGGCGATTCCAACGGTCTAGACTAGATGGGGCTAAATCGCCATTTACTGAGTTCCCTGCAACATTGAAAACCACTGAACCCGAACCTTCAGACGGACTCGTCCAAACAAACATCCACGACCTATCGGAAGTTCTAGATCCAGAATCGGTGTGTGTTAGTGTGGCCACATCTCCCTCCCAATTTTGGACCATCGACTCGAATCCTTCCGAAGCGTCAAGAGATCCCTCACTGACCCTCATGGCAAAACCGGCAGTATGCGAATCAAGATTTGCCTCAGGTCCTCCAATCAGCTGCAGCTTCATCTCGTAGGACGTATCCGGTGCATAGTGGAAAGGAACTCCATCTATAATCACTGTAACAGAATTGTCTGGCTCCTCTGCATGACAGGTGCACCCAGCGATGGAAACCTCACCTTGGCCATTCGCATTTCCTCCGACACCACTATGCAAAGCCTCACCAGACCCTGCAACAAATACTGATACTAAGATTAGAACAAGTGTCTTCTGTCTAGATGCCATCTTTCGTTCACCTAGCATCTGCTACATTTGACTCCAGAAAAAAGGGGGATATTAACGTTCCACTACGGCCCCTTCGGGGCCGAACATAATGCTCTTTTTCAAAAAATTTCAAACACCTAGTCTTGAGTGCACAATCATGGCCTCCCCAAGGTGGAAGAATACCTACTCACTCAGCCCCGAACAAATCACACAACTTGAGGAGGCAGAGGATAAGATGGAATCCATGGAAATCAGCGAAGCAGAAGAGATTCTTCTTTCAATGATTAAGTTTGATTCAAACTGTATCCCGGCCTTGAATGTACTCGGGCACCTCAATGGAAGGCACCTCTCAGATTTCGAGATCGCTATTGAGTACTATGACAAGGTACTGTTGCTGGAACCAGAAAATGCTTGGGCAAGAGATGAAAGAAGAAGATACCGAAGATACTTGGATTACGATTAGAACAGTATAAACTGGCTACCTAGGTTCCGAATCCATGGAACCGGGCTCCATACTAATTGTGGGCGTCGGTGGAATAGGTTGCAAGTGGTCCTCACGTGCACATGGAAGGTGTCAACAACTCTCCGAGTTATTACTTATTGACGCTGATGAATCTTCTTTCTCTTCTGAATTTGAAGCCCATTGCCTTCATCTGGATGCATCAGGAAGTGGAAAAGGAACAGCCGCACTGCCAAATTTGGCTGCACATCGGCTCAACGAAGGAGTAGCCAACATCCAAGGGATGCTAAAAAACTCGGAACTCGTAATTATCCTTGCCGCCTTAGGTGGGGGAACTGGTTCCGGTGCAGCAGCAGAAATCGCTGCTCGATCGGCAGAGGCAGGAAGCCTTGTAATCAGTATTGTTGGAATGCCCTTTGCCGAACAACCTCTACGTTCCGCTATTGCAGACAAGGCTATTCCCGCAATAGAGAGGAACTCTGATCTGTGCATTAGAGTCAGCCTTGAGAGACTTGCTTGGCAGGCCAGGCATCGTGAATCTGACTGGAAGATGGGGTCCGAATGGATAGGGGAATTAATCGAAGGCCTGGTAACAACTCTAGCCAGGGTCGGGAAGATGAATCTCGATCTGATGGACCTTCGAACAATAGTTGGTAGGCCAGGTAATGCGACCTTGATAGTCGGTAATGGGGCTACTTCAGATCCAGATGAGGTAGTTAGGATGGCAAGAAACTCACCCCTATCAGAAATATCTATCGATGGGGCCAAAGGATGTATGATACAAGTGGAGGGGGGGCCAGATATGACTCTAGGTCACCTGAACAT
>LUSA01000013.1:0-1853 GCA_001629235.1 Marine group II euryarchaeote REDSEA-S43_B8
GATTCATATACGGGTCATCGGTGGCTCGCGGCGCACAAGCAGTTAGGAGGGTGACAAATGGTAAAGATGCCAAGGAAGGTTATGAGATACAGCCCCTCTGCTGGAAAGCATACTGAACACACGGTTGAGAGAGTCAAGAAGAGGAGGGCTAGCGAACTAAAGTGGGGCCAAAGAAGGTTCAGAAGAGTTACTGCTGGGTACAGAGGTTTCCCTCGTCCAAAGCCTTCTGGGGAGAAGCCTACGAAGAGGGTAAACTTGGTTTACAGATGCACGGAGACCGGCAAAGCCCACTCCCCGAAGGGAAAGAGAGCAAGAAAATTCGAACTTGTAGATAATTGAGGAGAGAGAATGGCGGGAAGATTTCTGAGAGTTACTTGCAAGGATTGCGGTAGTGAGGCCATAATTTTCGATAGGCCAGCAACCACAGTTGCATGTGCTATTTGTGGATCGACTCTTGCAGTGCCAGCAGGTGGTCTGGCAGAACTTACAGGATGCACTGTCGTCGAGGTTCTGAACTAGAGAGGCAGAATCTTGGCGGATCAATCCAACGACTGGCCCGAGGAAGGGGAGTTGGTAGTCTGCTCCGTGAAAAGCGTGAAGGAGAACGGAGCTTACTTGTCCCTCGACACCTATCCCGACAGGGAAGGCTTCGTTTTCATAGGGGAGATAGCTACTGGGTGGGTCAGGAACATCAGAGCCCATGTCAGAGAGGGGCAGAGGTTGGTAGCCAAAGTAATCGGAGTGAAAAAGGATAGAGACAGCATCACTCTCTCAATAAAATCAGTTTCCGAAGAGAGAAGAAGAGATGCCTTGCAGTCGTGGAAGAACGAGCAGCGTGCTTCCCAGATCATGAGGGTGGCTGCAGAGAGAATTGGTTGGAAAGAGAACAAGACTGAGGAAGTCTCCGAGGAAATGAAAGAGGCCTTCGGATCACTTTACGGGGCCTTGGAGGAGTGTGCCATAAACGAGAGTGCACTGGAGGAATCGGGGTTCGAAGGGGATTGGATAGCAACGGTCACTGAGCTGGCAATAGAGAATATCATCCCCCCATTCGTGGAAATAAGAGGAATGTTCGAAATCAAGGTTTGGGGCCCAGAGGGAGTCAATGCCATCAGTAGCGCCCTGCAGGCTGCAGAGGATTGCGCTAAGAGCGAGGAGGAGGTCACCCTCACCTGTCACTATGACGGGGCTCCTAATTACAGAGTAGACATCAGGGCCCCAGATTACCCATCTGCAGAGTCGGTATGGGAAGCTGCTCAGGAGGCCGCTTCAAAACGAATAGGGTCAGTCGAGGGTTCCATATCCATAGAAAGGCTTTGAACGCGTTTCAGAAGGAACATAATTCATGAACCGAATCGAAAGGCCTAGTCTCAATCATGGCTAGAACTAGACTCCAGAGATGCATCGAATGCAGAGAATTCGGCCTTGGGGAAAAGTGCAGGACCTGTGGAGGGAAGATGGAGTCTGCTGCTTCACTGAAATTCTCTCCCGAGGACCCCCAGGGGTCCAGACGGAGAAAGAGGCAGGATGCTGGAAGTGACAAGTGGGTCAAATCGCTACCCACCCCCAGGAAGGATGATGCTTCTTGAACAGGACCAAGATTCACTGGCTTGAAGGGACAGGGCTTCCAGAGGGCTCCATTATTCTGGAGGCGGTGCCTGGAGTTGGCAATGTCGGCAAGATACTGATTGACGCAGTGGTAGAAAAGCACCCTTCGAGGACGATTGGCTGGATACTGCATCCCGACTTCCCCCCTCATGCCACCTTATCGGAGACGGGTTTGATTGGCCCTCCAAGATTGGACATCAGCAAGATAGTCCTCCCGAACGGGGAAGAACTGGTGACAATAACCG
>LUSA01000013.1:1952-3971 GCA_001629235.1 Marine group II euryarchaeote REDSEA-S43_B8
GGTCAGCAAAGACCAACCGAAGGCAGGAATGATCGGAGTGGCCGGGATGGTTCTTTCCTTGGCCCCGACCAAGGGAGTCCCTGCGATAGGGGTTATCGCAGAGACTATCGGAGCAAGTTCCGACATTCTAGCCGCTGAGAGAATGTCGAGGTGGATAGAGCAGGCCTTCGATGTGACTCTGGATCTGGATCTGGACACCACGAAGGAGACAGCTGCCAGGCTGATGGAGAGAATGGGAGAGGGGGTTTCCATCGATGATTACCTGAGGATGGACGAGAACGAGGCTTCCTCTGACTTCTACGTTTGAAGGGCCTATCTTCTGGTTCTTCTCTTGCTCTTGCTTCTGCCACCGGAGGATTCCTCTACGGAAATCTTCCTACCCTTGAACTCTGACTTATTCATCGCCTTTATGGCGGCCTTTGCCTCTTTCTTGTCTGCGAATGTAATGAAGGCAAAGCCGCGAGGCTTCTTCGTCTCCCTATCCAATGCCATGTGGACGTCGTTCAACTTTCCATGGACTGAGAAGGCTTCTCTCAGGTCATCCTCAGAGGCATCGTAGGACACGCCTCCAACGAATAGTTTGACTCCGTGCTCCTTCTGAGCCTTTGATCTCGCTCTCTTCATGACCTCCCTCTCCTTGGCAAGATCTTCCTTGGTTGCCTTGCCCGACTCGACCTTCTCCATGCAGTCTCGACACCTCAGAGGCTTACCTGGAGTGGGTTTGAAGGGCACCTTGGTATCAAGGCCACAAAGAGTGCAAGTTGCGGGGAACATCTCCCTCTGAGGTCTACCTCCTCTGCCTCTTGGAGAAGGCGCCCTCTTTGCGGATTCGGGAATCTCATGAGTCCAGCCCCTCCTGTAATCCGCGGCAGGTGAAAGGTATGGCCTAGCGCCGTCGTGCCCCAGCATCGACTCGGCCTCCTTGGACCAACGCTCACCTGGACGGTTTAGACTTTGGATATCGGAGTCAGAGCGTATCTCGAAACCATGCCCGAATCCGTTTGAGAGGGCTCTGAATCCGCTGTAGTCACATCGAGGGCATTCCACATTGAAGTCTGGCTTTCTGTCGCTGGCCAGAAGGTCTGCCCCGCATACGGGGCATGAAGCGTACAGGACGCCTAGTTTCGGGTCTCCCTTGGTGGAGGCTTTCAGCATGGGCTCCACGTTGATTACTCTTGCACGGACTATGTCCCGCTTCCTCATGCCGTCTCCTGCGGATGGGATGAAACGGTCGACTATCTCTGAGACATAGATATCTGCGAAGAGTTTCAGTGCTGGAACAGACCTGTGCCCTCCTTCATTGGTCTCTATGTGGAGGACTCTCAATTCGGCAGTCTTCTCATTGAGCCTATTGACCTCACCTATGATTACATCCCCCATCTTTGGTGAGTTTAATGGGGGTACGGTGGAATCAACCGAAATCACACCTGAGTTATTCACAATGCTTCCAGATACTACTGCAACATGCCCTCTTTCTGTGGAGTGGATCCCACTTCCCAACTCTTCCCCGGTCCCGATCTCAACGAGGTTTCCCGGCGTGACTTGGTCACCGACTGATGCTGCCATCGGCCCGCCGACCCGAAGACCCCCTATGAACGGTACGGCAGTAAAAGAAGAGGAATCACTGGGGAGAAATACGCCAAAGTGAGGCTCTAGTTCTTCCTCTCATTCTTGAATGATGCCCATAAGTTGCGGGGAGGGCGAATTCTAGATTTCCGTATTCTTCACAAGACCAGTCAAATTCCTTGAAGAAATTCCTGATGTGTGTCGCTCTTGAGCTATGCATCAAATGTGCAATGGTGCCGATTGAGATGATTTCCTCTAAAAATGGCCTATCAGAGGCTTTCTTTTGAGTTCCCCACGGAGGATTGGATACTACAATATCGGCTTCACGGATTTCAATATCCTTTTTACCGATTTTAGAATTTATAATTTTAACACGATCACTGATTCCTAGAGACTGGGCATTTCTAGTGGAAACTTCACAAGATTCTACGTCTTAATCCACCAGTATTGCTG
>LUSA01000014.1 GCA_001629235.1 Marine group II euryarchaeote REDSEA-S43_B8
GTCTATTGGTGAACCCGGTACTCAGATGACGATGCGTACATTCCACTATGCAGGTGTGGCTACAGTGAACGTTACCCAGGGTCTACCTAGGATAATCGAGATTGTCGATGCTAGGAAGGTACCCCAAACTCCGACCATGATAATTTACATGGACGAGAAGAACTCCAAGGGAAAGCCACTGAGGACTAATGAAAAGCTGGTACGAGACTTAGCAGCATCAATAGAGACAACCACCGCTATAGACATCGCAACTATTGACGTCGATGTAGCTCAGAGGAACATATTACTCCAGCTAAACAACAAAAACATGAAGCTGAAGAAAATGACCGGTGCAGAGGTCAGAGACAAGCTCTCACGCGCTCTAAGGCTGTACGTGCAGGCCGATGACGATGACCGCCCAAAGTCTCTAAGGATTATTCCAGGCGTGTCAAAGGAAGAAGATCTTGCATCCCTTGCATCCGATCCCCCTACCTACACAGCTCTTCTACAACTCGAGGACAAGATCAAGAAACTACGATTGAAGGGTCTCCCCGGAATTAGCAGAGCCACAGTACAGGGACCAATGTCCGAAACAGGTGAATATTACATATCGACAATCGGCTCAAACCTATCGAAGGTCAGTGAGTTCGACGGGATCGACCGATCAAGGACGTACACGAACAACATCAATGAGATACATGACTACCTTGGTATAGAGGCCGCCAGACAAGCCATAATTAACGAAATGTGGGACACTCTAGAGGGCGCAGGTCTCGATGTCGACGTGAGGCATCTGATCATGGTCTCAGATGTGATGACTACCGGTGGAGAGGTTAGGGCCATTGGTCGTCACGGTGTAAGCGGGACAAAGCACTCCATCCTTGCTCGTTCGGCTTTCGAGGTCACAGTTACACACCTGCTAAAGGCCGGAGTAATCGGCGAAAGGGACAACCTATCCGGAGTTACAGAGAACATCATCGTGGGCCAACCAGTAGCGCTAGGAACGGGCAGCGTCGAACTATTCTACATCCCCGAGGAAAACAACTGAGGTTTGAATATGGACATAGCAAGACAACTCAAGCAAGGGATTAACTCAGGAGAACTAGTCGATGATTTGAGGAATTCTCATCCGTCAGTACCAATTCATCAGGTTACCATGGTAAATCGACAGCTTGGAGCTGCATGTGGAAAGCCATTCCCTGTCAGCTCTCTGTGCGTAATCGATCCGGGACAAAGCGATCTACTGCAGCTAGCCCCAAACGTCTGAGTTAGAAATCGGGGTCTTGGACTCGAATACTGGCGTTCCATTGAAAGACGTAGCCATATGCCTAGGGCTATGGAGGGTTTATTGCGAGCACTACTTAGCATCAGATCAGTAGACTTCGACTCATTCGACATAGGGATACCCGGATCACCATTCAAACCAATTGGCCTAGCCACAGCAGTCCCCGACTTCGGTATTCATTCAGGAAGAACCTTCATCTGGCATGCTCCTCCGGAAATCCTACCAATTACTAGAAGCGAGCTAGACAGATTTGAGATGGATGCCCCAGAAGGTTTCCACCTGATTCTTAGTGAGCGAACGACTCACTCAGATTGCGATCCCATTGATGGAACCAAATTTCAGATAGTTTCGCCAAAACAGATTTCCCAGTGGATCGGAAGCGCGGTTCTTTCGGGAGATCTTGTCGCCTCGGCTGTTCTGGAAGACTCAGATGTCGTAGAATCTAATGACGTCTCCACTTATTCCGATGAGGTAGAGATGCAAGTCCTAAGTTCGAAGATTGACATAGACTCTTGGACTGCGAGCCGAGGAATTGAGGGATTTTCATCATCACCAATGTTGCTAGAGGCTCGAATTTGGAGAGTATCGGGAGATTTGCATGGACCTAGTGGCAGTAGTGAAAAGGGTGAATGGACAATACTGGAGGATCCATGGTCTCAGAGGCTCAGCATAATTGGTGAATCAGAAAGTATGCAAAAATCTCCGAAGATCAGGTCAATAGAACCTCCCAATGGGAATTGGCTTAGCGAAGACAGGCTAAAAATCGAGATTTCCAAGATAGTGGAGGAGAGGAGAAGGGGGGACTCTGGTGAGGTGAGCATCTCCGGAACTGTTAGGAGCATGTTACTCGAAAAGTGGGTTTTGGATATTCACATGGCATTGATCGAGAACTACAGAATATTCATCCCAGGCTGGTTGATAAATCTCGAATCAGACAAGATTCTGCATGGAAGAAACGGCCGTTTGTATGACTTAGTTTCTCTGAAGTAGCATCATGTCCTCATCCGAAAGCGTGTCACCACTCATTAGTCTGGACATTAAGTCGGAAACCTCCACTCTCTCTTCTTCGTGGTCCTTCTTGGAGCCAGATAGCTTCAGGATGTCCTGCATAGAATGAATGCACCTTAGTGAAATGATATACTTGTTATGCAACTCATCAGCATTCGACTTGGTTGAAGTTAGGCTCAAGTGCTCAGAATTTGCCATGCCCCTCAATCTGTCAACTTCATTTGATAACTCCATCATTAGTGAATGGGCTTCTTCGGATTTCTCTGATGCATCAGTGACTGCATCATGAGCCTTCTGCTGCTTTTTTTCTGCCTGCCTAACCTCTCTCAAAACGCTTGAACTACTATCGTCTTCTTCTTCCTCGAGTCTTTTGAAATCTGCCTGCAGCCTCTTCATCTTTGCAAAGAAATCCTTCTCTTTACTCGGACTAATTTGTCCAGTTTGATGGCGCCACTCAAGCTTGTTCATCTGTTCTCTAATACTCCGAGAACTAGGGCCCCCCCTCTTCTTTCCCGACTGGCTACGGTTATTCTCAACCGAACTTCTTAGTTTTGCCCTAATATCCTTCAATTCGTTTGTTTTCTCTAGTCTTATTTTCCTCAACTCAGCAACCTTGCTATTCGCCTCGTTCCTCAGGCTCTTCTGCTTCTGAACTTCGGTGATTAACTGCTTTACCTGCAGATTTATTTCGTTCCTCTTATCCAGCTGAATCCTTACTTTTACGTTCAACTCATCGCGACGATCTTTGTATTCGGCCAACTTCTTGCTGACCAATTCGGAATTCTTTTCGAAAACAGATGAGATATTCGACTCGTTGAGATCCAAAGAAAACCCCCTAGCTCTTCGAATTTGGAGTTCCATTTAAGACATACCGATTATTTTGCTTCTAGTCCCTACGACTGGCAGACTTTCCTTTTATCCCCCCTCTTCTAGAAACACCAAGTTTCCTGGTCTTCTTTTTACGTAATCGACCCTGTTT
>LUSA01000015.1 GCA_001629235.1 Marine group II euryarchaeote REDSEA-S43_B8
TTGAATCTGAGTCAGCATTACTGGAGGTCTCGATTTCTGCCTCAAGCAATCTAGCATGCTTGACTGCACTGATCACATTTCCTGTGCCAGCCTCCCCCTTGGTTCTGATCATTGCAGCCCCCTCTGCAATCCTCCTCACCGCCTCACCTAGGCTGGTACAACCGCAAACAAAAGGGATCGTGAAATCGTTCTTTGCTATATGGTAGAAAGGATCAGCAGGAGTCAAAACCTCGGATTCATCTATCATGTCGACACCCAGAGACTCTAGCACTCTGGCCTCTTCATCATGCCCAATTCTGGCCTTCGCCATGACTGGTATGCTCGTAGTCTCCATGATTTCTTTGATTAGTTGAGGGTGACTCATCCTTGCAACTCCTCCCGAAGAACGGATATCAGCAGGGACTCGTTCCAGGGCCATCACAGAGACTGCTCCTGAGTCTTCTGCAACATGAGCCTGCTCTGCCGTGACTACATCCATCACGACTCCTCCCTCTTGCATCTTTGCGAAACCTCTCTTGAGGAGCTCCGTACCATGCCTCATTTCGCCTAAATCAACCCTCTTCTTCATGTCCATCCCTCTAAGTCGATATTCAAGAACCTATGTAGTGGCCCGTGACTACTGGTCGGCTAGAACAGGAGAGTCTCCCTCTGCTATGGGAAGGCCAGGGGCCTCTTCCTCATTTTTATCCAGCCACGACATTTCTTCCTCTGGTAGGTCAGTATCGGCATATATTGCCTCTGCTGGACACTCGGGAATGCAAGCCGCGCAGTCTATGCACTCATCAGGATCAATAACGAGATATTCTTCGGCTTCCCTAAAGGCTTCTACTGGGCAAACATGGACGCAGTCTTGATACTTGCATCGTACACATGCACTGGTCACTACGTGTGTCATATTATGCACCAAGCCTAGTTATCGGCATATGAATACTTGTATCATTTTCAAATGAGGCCTTCGAAAATGCTCCTGGCTACTTCATATGCAGATTGACCAGGATAAACCTCCAACTTGAATCTCCCCTTCGCAACCATTGTGTACTTGTCTAGAGATACTTCCCCCTTCCCTCTAGACAGTGCAGCTAAATCTATCCTCAAGTGAAGGAACTTGTCTTCGTCTATCCTGGACTCCACTCCTGAGTCTAGGATCCCCTCGATAGAAACTCTCTCCAATCTACCCAGCGAGAACATTGATTGCTTCGCAGTCATACTTGCTGAGATTGTGTACATAGGAGCCCCTAGAGTGGATTTTTCCTCTTGTGTTGATATTCTGACCCCATCCCCACACAACCAGGCTAATGAGTCCTCAATAACCCGAATATCGTCTACCGCACTAGCGTGAACTCTCCACTCTCCTCGATGCACACTCATGTCTGCCACCCATTCAAGAAACAATTCGTAGCACTCCGTTCAAATACTGGTTGTAGTTCGCACGGCTCGCAAACGGGGCAGCCCCCGGATTATGGAGACATTTCAATGGCCAAAGGCGCATCGGCTAGAGCAGCAGCTCGCAGGCAGAAAGACAAGTGGAAGGCCAAGAGATGGTACTCGATAAGAGCCCCTAGAAACCCATGGTCCTTCAAGGTGATAGGGGAAACCCTGGCAGAGGAGGAGGCTTTGCTAATAGGGCGTCCCTACGAGATAATGCAGAACGAACTTGACGGTGACTTCACCAAGATGCATGTCAAACTCAAGTTTAGGATATCCGATGTGGTCGGCAACGACGCAATAACCGAGTTCATTGGTCATGACGTTATGAAGGACTTTGTAAGGCGCCAGATCAGGAGAGACAGGGGAAAGATAGACGATACAATAGATGTGGTTACGGATGACGGCTTCTTCGTTCGAATCAAGCCATTCATCGTGACCCGATCTAGCGTAAAGGCCAGTCAGAAGAGCGAGACTCGCAGCGTAGCCAGAGACGTAGTACTGAAGTTCTGCGCGCAGTCTACTTGGATCAATGTCCAGAAGGCACTCATGGACGGTTCGTTAGAGGAGAGCGTATCTACTGCAATCTCCAAGATTCAACCGGTAAGAGCAGTATTCTTCAGGAGAAGTCAGCTTATTCAGGAAGGTGTAATGGTGGATGATGGCCCGACTCTGGAGGAAATTAAGGCCGAGGAGAAGGCAGCCAAGGAAACCCAAGAATCTCTCGACGAAACCCAAGAATCCCTTGACTCAACAGAGACCGAAGACAATGAGGTTACGACTGGTGCTCAGGTCGGAGATGAAGCCCCTCCAAAGGAGGAGGATACATCAGAACACGCACAACCAGACTATGGATCTATGACCGTAGCACAACTAAAGGAACTGCTGAAGAAAGAAGGCCTACCTGTCTCCGGCAAGAAGGCAGACCTGATAGCACGACTCACGGAGTGAGGAGATGAACCGCATAGCGGTGCTGTGCGGAACTGGCATGAGTGCTTTCTCCACGGCCCTGTCATCCTCCGTAGAAGCAACTTCGGAGCTAATTGTCGTCGAATCCGAATGGGGGGAAGTCCCCATAAACGTCGTCAGTACGGCCAATGCGGAGGTATTTGTAATAGACAGGCACCACTCTCCTGGAGAATCAAGAACCCCTCCACATACTATCGAGCATAGGGCTAACGTCCACGCTGCATCGAGTTGCAAACCGGATTTGTTGGTCAGCGTCAACTCTGTTGGCTCAATTATCGAAACTATGCCTCCGGGGACAATAGGGGTCGGCATTGGTATTCTGGACCTCTCAGAAAAGCCATGGACTTTCCACGACGAGGATGCGTTCCATTCCGATAGAACCAACCCATTCGACGACCTATACTCAGAAATTTGCGCGCAAACTCTGACTGTCAAACAAGGAAGCGCCCCCCCAAGGGTAGTGGTGGCCCAGTGCATCGGACCCCAATTCGAGAGTCCCCACGAGATAGATGCACTAGAGAGACTAGGGGCCAATGTGGTAGGTATGACTCTTGGTCCCGAGCAGAGGTTGGTATCCGAGACAGGCATTCCTCACGTGTCATTGCTCTGTTCTTCTAACTGGGCTGCAGGACGGACTCCGGGCGAACCCGATGCGGAGATAGACCACGAATCGGTCGATTCAATGGCATCAAATATGCGTGATTTGGTGTCTCACTGTATTATTGCACTGCTAAGTGGAGAAGTGTGAAATCACTACCTTGATGGTCCCCTAGCCTGTAGCAGAACCATGTCCAGAAGGCTGAGCGTTGATGATTGGTTGAGTGTAGAGCATTCCGATATTCCCGATGGATCATGGCTTACCATGATGTCCAGAGTTGCCAGTTTCCACCACAAGCACCGATTCTCATCCGAAGAGAACCATGGTCACGATATGGGATTCCGCATCGCATTGACTGTAGAGGAGCTTGGCGAACTCTCAGCTGCAATCACCAAGGGCAAGCCAGACGAGGAGGCAGCCGAGGAGCTAGCAGACCTACTCATCCTCCTACTAGGGCACTCGCTTGCCATGGAAGTGGATCTAGAAGGTGAGTTCCACAAGAAGATGGACAGGGTGATGAAGAGGAAGGCCCGTACGGGTAAGCTCGGCATCAGGGTTACAGAGT
>LUSA01000016.1 GCA_001629235.1 Marine group II euryarchaeote REDSEA-S43_B8
GATCAAGTCCGAGGCAGAATCGGAATTTCTGGTTTTAGCCGGCCCAGAGATAAATGAGCCAATCGCGCGATACGGTCCTTTTGTGATGAATACTAGAGAAGAGATTAATCAGGCCTTCCTGGATTACCAGAATGGTACATTTGCAAATTGAGAAACTTGCTGAAATCAATATTTCCCCGCTCACCTACCTTGCAAGGGGGCCCGTTCTGAAAAGAGGAAGAATGACTAGCTCAATTAGTGCTACTACAAGAAAAATAGATGCCGAGGTTAGAGCTATTGTGGAGCCCGTGCCAGTCTCTAACTCCGCAGAGACATAAATCCCGATTATTGTGGATGATAGTCCGAATACCTGCGCCCATATGAGGCATGATCGAAAGCTCCTTGATACGATCTGAGAAGTCGCAGCGGGAGTAACCAAGAGGGCGGTAACCAAGAGAGCTCCAACAAACTGTACCATGCTTACCACTACTATGGCAGTGACTATGCTGAATGCCATTCCTATTCTCCTAACAGGGATGCCCTGGATCTGCACGGAAATCGGGTCGATTGCCGTTGCCAGCAAGACATGGCGGAAAATTCCTAGGAAGGCCATGGAGAAAAGGCTCATCAAGACAATGATTTCGAAGCTATCGTCATAGATAAGTAGGATATTTCCAAACAAATAACCCTCCACAGTATGGGTGATCCCCCCTCCCCAATAAGACAGACCAAACAGTCCCAATGCCAGCATACCTGTCGAGAAAATTGCAATCGCTGCGTCCCCTGTTAGTATTCCCCTGGTTTGCAACTCGTGGATTAGCAGTGATGAAACGACACTGAAGAACAATCCATACCAAAGAGGTGATGCGGCGCCCAATACGAGCCCTACTGCAACTCCGCCGAATGTAACATGGGCTAAGCCATCACCGATCAATGAGAGATTCCTAATCATTAGGAATGAGCCTAGATATGAAGCTACCATCGTTACCAACAAGGCAGCAACAAACGCATTTTGGAAGAGTGGTACTGTGAAGAATGAGGGGAAAATCTCCCCTGGAACATGTGGAGCTATGCGTTCCATTATCGGGGATATTAGAGACATTAGTTCAGAACCGACTCCCATATTCATCATTCTCATCAATTATTGGTGCTCATGACTATGGTCGTCATGGACGTGTACTATCCCTCTCAATCCAGCGAGGGAGGAAAAGTCAGGGACCTCATAAGACGGTCCATCGAATCTCACGCTCCCTTCAAGGTAGACGATTCGATGAGCTGCCTGTGTTATCGTGGTCAAATCGTGAGAAACCATCAGCACTGTCATATTTTCGTTGTGACACAAGTCATCTAACAATTTCAGCAGAGAATTTCTCGAGGGCAGATCCACTCCTACCAGAGGCTCATCCAAGAGTAGGAAATCGGCTTCAGATGCCAGCGCCCTAGCGATTACTGAACGTTGAAGTTGACCTCCCGATAGTGTTCTTACGTCAGCATCCGCCTTATCGACTATTCCGACCATTTCCAATGCCCTGTTAACTCTCGCATTCCTTTCTGAGTTGCCCATAATGAACATATTCTGCGGATTTAGTGTACCCAATCTAACCAGTTCTCTAACAGTGATTCGAATATTGCTAGACAGGTTTGAAGCGGCTTGTGGCACCCAACCTATTCTTCCATGATCAGAGTTCGAGAAACGCTCTTTTCCGAATACTCGGACTATGCCACCCGTGTTGGGGACAGGTTCCAGAAGCCCCAGGATGGTCAGAAGAAGTGTCGTTTTACCGCTCCCATTCGGGCCGACCAATCCCACGAACTCGCCCTTTCTGATTTCGAGGTCCACATCTTGGATTACTATTTCGCCGGAACGCGCTACAGATAGGTCACTAATCTGCAGGAGGGGGGTCGTCGACTCTACTCCTTTTGCAGAACCCAGCCCCATCTCAAGCATCTCTCCTAGAAGCTCCCGAGAGGATGGTCCTCAGAAGGGGCCTTCCCAATCCCCCTAGCAACCTAGGCCAGTTTTCAGGCCCTCGAGGTTCTTCCTCATCAACGAAAGATAATCATCTTCACTATCCATAGGCGGTAGTTCCATGGTGTAGAGAGTCTTAATCTCAAGTCCACTTGTCTGTTCCACTATTGCGGCAACTGCATTTGGAGAGGTGTACTCTTCTACGAAGAATACTGCGATGCCCTCTTCCTCGATTTTTTCTATTACCTCGAGAATGTCGGCAGCCGATGGCTCTCCTTCTGGATCCAGGCCGTGGACAGTTACAAATTCCAAACCGTATCTCTTAGCCATGTAAGCATAGGCGTTGTGATTGGCAGCAACTGTGGTCCTGGGAATGCTACTATTAGGGCATCTAGTACAATGCCGATTTGCTCCTTGTATGAAAGCGGGTCCAGCCAGCTGTGCGGATCAAAGTCGAATGCTTGTTCGCCTTCACCAGCGACAATCTCCTCTTCCGAGTGGCCTTCTGTCCACATATGGCCCGCAGCCTCGCAATCAGCCTCGTTGGATTCGTAGTTCTCGTGGGTTGCTGTGTTGTGGCAACCTCCTTCTCCCTCGTGATCGCCATGATCATCACCCTCGATCCACATGTGGCCCGCAGCCTCGCAATCAGACTCGTTTGATTCGTAGTTCTAGTGGTTTGTTAGGTTGTGGCATACTCCTTCGTGGTGGTCATCTTGACCGCCAGGCCCGCTGTTCCCAGCCACCCACATCAATCCAGCTCCCTCGCAATCCGCTTGATTTTGATAGGACATATTGACTGTATGAGTG
>LUSA01000017.1 GCA_001629235.1 Marine group II euryarchaeote REDSEA-S43_B8
TGGCAGTATAACGAAAAGACTCCCGAGTTCACATGGATGGAAGTATTTGCCCAAGGAAGAGATGGCACGAGCATGAGGTGGACTGTCCAAGATCACGGTAGCGATGATGGCCACTCAATGGCACGGTCAACAGGATTAGTAACAATATGCTGCGTAGAGGAGTGGTTGAATGATCCAGAAATGCTGCCACCAGGAGTGCACCCCCCCGAGGCAATGTCGCCCGAATCTGTAAGAAGAATCGTTAGTAGGTTGGTTGAAGAGGGAGTGGAGATACAAGGACCTATCATTACTCCTCCTGATCAATAGACATCATGCTACCATCTTTTTTCACTAGGAAGTATATGGATGCGGGTACTGCAATAATCATCGATACTGCAAATGCGGGGATAATCCAGCCAATCCCCTCTTTCTCTGGCCTTTCGACTAGCCATGTAAAAGAAAGGATGGATTCAGGGAAGTCTTGTGTCCATCTGAATAGATTCGATGTGTGATGACCTACTATCGTTACGCCATGATGTAGGCCATTGAACGTACTCATAGCAGTCGTTTCAATTGTATCGGCTGAGCCATCTAGTTCTATCGTGATGTTTGTTCCGGGGGACTGGGTTAGAAGCATACCCGTTTCAATAGGCCTCCAACCGATTGAAAGGTCTCTCGAACCTAGTGGGATCTGAGGAATATCATGACCGTTTGAGTCGGAAACAGATACGACATCCTGCTCGAACTGGAGCATGATCGTTCCTGGTACGTTCCACCTTTCCGAAGGGGGAGATGTTGAAGTTAGAACTGATCCATCTGAGATCACCGAAGTAGACCGTCCGGATATTCCGTGAAAATGCCATTCCCCCCATGTGGTGAACCAGACCTGCTGATCCTCTAACCAAGATATGACCTCTGCATCATCCCTCACGCGGAAGTCGCCAACCCTTGCCCTCCAGTAAATAGAGACTAGCGAGTCCGCTTCTGCGGACTCAAGTAACTCTATGTCGGCAACTCCTTTCTCCAGACTGCCACCGTTCCTCGCCATAGAAACGAGTTCATCTGGGACTTCTTCCAAAGAGTCTCCAACAATTACGAATCCAGAATCTATCAGCGAGTCAACTGTATCCTGATCAAGTACGTCTGCCTCTATTCCGAATGAAACAGGATCACTGCCCCACTTTGAGGAGTCAGTTAGTCCTGCGAGATAATCCCTACATCCAGAAATTACCCAGTTTTCCTCTATGGTATCCACACCCTCAAACCCGTGGCACCCGAATTCATCACCGTGTTCCAATCTCTCAGGACCGATTATATTCGTTAGCCAGGTATCAGTCCCCCATTCCCCGACAGCAGATGGCGCAACAATTGGCGAGAGTAGAATCAGGCCTAGTGAAAGGGCCCAGCATCTGCTGTGCATGGTGCTAACCAGGCATTATGCCACTTCAACATTTCAACTGTAAAGTATGAAACTGAATACTCGGTGGCGTTGATATGGGCCTGTCTAAGAAATCTATGAAGAATATTAGCTCATGGGTGAAGTTGGAGGGTACAGGGCAGGCCTTCTCCACCCCACTAATCTACAGATTCCTGGAAAAGTACGTCCCCGCTATCCTGAGAAGCATGACCAATGTGCACATAAGGGGGGCTCACAAGGTCCCTTTGGAAGGTCCGGCAATATTCTGTGGCAACCACCTAGGTAATCTTGACCCATTCATCAAGATTCTAGCATCTCAGAGGCCTATTCACTTCATGGCGAAAGAGGGTCACTTTGACAAGCAACCAAATCGATTTGTAATGATCTCTACGGGTCAAATTGAGACTTTCAGAGGTTCAGGTGCTAGGGATGCTCTAGCCAGAGCGGTAGATGTGATAGAGAGTGGCTGTTGCCTGGGAATATTTCCCGAGGGAACAAGATCGAGAAGGACAGAAGCACCCCTACTACAGCCCTCGAAAACTGGTTTTGCAAGGCTAGCAGCACTTTTTCCAGATGTGCCAATTGTTCCTGTAACTCTGTCCATTGGAGCCAGAGACTTCATGCCACCAGGAACAATACTGCCCAAGCCATGGAAGAGGATCGATTTGATTGTGGACGACCCGATAACATTCTCAGAATGGGCAGCGCATTCGGATGGCGGTTCCATAGATGACCACTGGGTAGATTCAATGATGGCCAAAAGCATAGATGAACGCCAGGAAGAAATGAGGATATTGTATCGCAAGTTCTCAGACCAACTAGTAAACACACTTGCGATGAGGGGGGCACCCTAGCGCATTCTTGATGGACTACCTGACTACACACACCAACTACATGAGGCAGTATCTTGACTTACTAAGTCGAATCCTTGAGGAGGGTGAGGCCAAGGGAGATAGGACTGGGACAGGAACAATCTCACTTTTCGGTCATCAGATGAGGTTCGATCTAAGCGGGGGTTTTCCTGCAATTACAACAAAAAGAGTCCATTGGCCGAGCGTTATACACGAGTTACTTTGGTTCCTTTCCGGAGATACCAATATCGAGTACCTCATTCAAAACAAAGTAAGGATATGGAACGAGTGGGCAGATGAGAATGGTGATCTCGGTCCAGTTTATGGTAAACAGTGGAGGAAATGGGAGTCAAACGACGGCAGGGTAATAGATCAAATCGAAGGGGCAATAGATCTAATCAAAAAAGATCCGAACAGTAGGCGTATCATTGTTTCAGCATGGAACGTGGGAGATCTGCGTGACATGGCATTGATGCCTTGTCACGCATTCTTCCAATTTTACGTAAACGATGGAAGGCTGTCTTGTAACCTATATCAGAGGAGTGCAGACGTTTTCCTTGGAGTGCCATTCAACATATCTTCCTACAGCCTCTTGACTTGCATGATTGCCCAGGTTTGCGATCTAGAGCCTGGCGAGTTTGTCTGGACCGGTGGGGATTGCCACCTGTACCTGAATCACATAGAGCAAGCTCGTTTGCAGGTCTCTAGAGAGCCGCTGAATCTACCGACTCTGAGATTGGATCCATCGATAAAATCGATTGATGATTTCAG
>LUSA01000018.1 GCA_001629235.1 Marine group II euryarchaeote REDSEA-S43_B8
GTCCCTGAGACGCTAAAATTGATCCCAATGCCACCCCGAATATCCCCGTTACCGAGTTGCCAGATCTGAACAATTCTGCCCATGGGGCAAGAGTCCGGTACGCACTCACACGTCATTGTCAGGGTGGCAAGACTTCATTCCTTCCCCGGCTAATGTTGAGCCACGGCAATTTCATCATGGGAAAGGCCCCACACACAGACGGTGTATACACTACCTCTGAATGGGCCCCTGACATGCCCGACTTTGGAGAATCGGGAATCCTTGGCCATTATGTTTCCGACTTGGTTCATGGTTGCGCCCCACCTAAATCTCTCATTTAGATGATCGAATATCTCGACTGTGTTCGCTGTTTCCTTTTCCTCTAGTAGACAAATTACTTCCTCCCTTAGTCTGCGGGTCCTGGACATCACGATACCTCCGCTTTCAGGGGCATTGTGGCCATCATCCTACTGTGTAGTCCTGCCCAACTGCTAGGACTGATCTCTATTGGGGCTGTTTTTGCCCTAAGGGGCTTCCATGTTTGATTATCGGCTATATTCCCCGAATTGTCGACAATCGATGTCATGTTTACCATCTCAGAATTACTCTCTGTACGATTCAAACTAGCTAGTGGAACCACTCGATGCGGCTCTGGCCTCTTCCTGTATCTCAGTACAGTACGCGTCATTTTCCTATTCATCATGAACGGGTGTCGGTTCATTTGGATATTAACTGAGGGAAAAGAGGCGATAGTGAAAGTGAAAGTGAAATTTTACTTGTCTCCAGTATGCAACCTTTTGAAAAGAGGTCGCCTTTCGATGGATTGCCGCTCGTGTGGTGTAGTTCGGTCCATCATGTCGGACTCTCGATCCGTCGACCCGGGTTCAAATCCCGGCACGAGCACCAAAATCTTCCGATTGACGCATTACAGTCATAAGTCCACCTTCGTTCGAGTAGTAAGGTCATATGCGAATCGAGCGTGATCTGAAGCTTACATTCGATGATGTATTAATTCGGCCGAAGAGGAGTACCTTGATTTCGAGGTCTGATGTAAACCTGGTAAGAGAGTTCACTTTCAGGCATACCGAAGAAACCTGGGATGCAGAAATTCTACAGGGGCACAAAATGCTGACCTGCACCCAGAAGTTCTACTCTACCAAGGAGTTCTCCGATGCTTGGGAGAACGGAGTTAATTCTGAGTTCGTTGCAGTGACTTGTGGATCCACGGATGAGAGTTTCGAATTATTGAAGCGGAAAATGGCCACCAATAAGGGTCTGAAGATGATATGCATAGATGTAGCAAATGGATATCGAGAAGTCTTCCTTAACTTCGTGAAGAAGGTTAGGGGAGCATTTCCAGAAAAGATAATCATTGCTGGTAACGTTGCTACTAGAGAGATGACAGAAGCTCTAATTCTAGCTGGTGCAGATATTGTCAAGGTTGGAATCGGGCCTGGCTCGGTTTGTACGACTAGAAAGGTAGCTGGAGTAGGATACCCGCAACTTTCTGCTATATCGGAGTGTGCTGATGCTGCTCACGGTCTGAATGGTCACGTCATGTCAGATGGAGGTTGCTCTTCACCGGGAGACGTTGCAAAGGCTTTCGCTGCAGGGGCCGATTTTGTCATGCTCGGAGGGATGTTAGCGGGTCACGATGAGTCAGGGGGCGAATTGATCGAAGATAGTGGGGGCTCGTACAAGTCGTTCTACGGGATGTCCTCGGCAAAGGCAATGGAGACACACTATGGGGAGATAGCCGACCACAGAGCTCCTGAGGGGAAAGAGGTCAGGGTCCCCTACCGAGGACCGTTGGAGGTAACTGTTCAATCAATCCTAGGAGGATTGAGATCGGCTTGTTCCTATGTTGGTGCTAGGAGGATAAAGGACCTACCAAAGTGCACAACCTTCATCAGAGTGAGTATGACTACGAATGAGGTCTTTCAGAAGTTCAACGTAGACTAGTTCATTCGTAATTATTGCACAGTTCTCCCTGAGATGGGAAGCTGTTTGGATCCTTAGGATTGGTGTTCCATCTGCTTTCGCACTTGTTCACGAAGCCATCGCCGTCAGAGTCTATCATTGAGTCGGAAGGATCCATTGGATCGTAACCGAAGTAGTATTCCCATCCAGACCACATGTCGTCGTCATCTTGGTCCTGATGGTACACCTCGGACCCGTCGTTCCATTTATCCCCGTCTGTATCATTGTTTATCGGGCTGGTTCCATTCTCGTACTCTTCGAAGTTGGTGTAGTTCTCCAAGTCATCGTAGAATGCCGATCCCGGACCGTACGGGTCTATGTGGCACTCGAAGTCCTGAGGATTATCCCATCCGGGACAGTATCTGTACATCAGAATTGTTCGGTTCAACCCGTCATTATCCATATCCTCGTTACCATCGTTGATTCCATCCAAGTCTGAGTCGGGCATTCTTGGATCCATTGGACCACGTGATCCGAGTGCGTTGAGGGTGTTGTTATCTACGAGGCCCAGTTCTATTGCCTCCTCTGAGAACCTAACCTCCCAACCATCGGGAAGCTTGTCCCCGTCCGAGTCATGGTCCACGGGATTGGTGTCCCACCTATCGGGAGCCTCAAGTGAGTTTTGTAGAGTGTCGTTATCGATATCATAGATAGAGTCCACCGGTGAACCGAAGGAAGGGTCCAGAGCCCACCGTCCTTCATCTGGAATGTTGAATCCGGATAGATTCATCTCATACAGGAAGTAGTGAGGATCTAGGATCCCGTCATCATTTCTATCACCTGATGAGGCGAATCCGGAGACGTAGTTCACCCATATCCAACCCCCTGGTCCCTTTCCGCACTCCATCATTGAATCACAGCCTGGCGGGAGCCAGTTAGTCTTGGAAATCCAGAGGCTGTGACTGTTGGTATTCTCTTGGACGGAGAAAACCTGCATCTCCCAGCCATCTGGCTGACCATCGCCGTCGGTGTCGTTTAGGAGTGGATTGGTGGCGCTCTGCCACGGTCGTGGAACGAATAGGACTTCGTCTCCATCGTTCAGACCATCGTTATCGGTATCTGCATTATTCCCATGGGTGATGTACAGGTCCTGTCCATCGACGACCTCCTCTCCGTCCTCCAATCCGTCGTTGTCGGTGTCAAACGCGGATGCGTTCGTGAAGTAGTAGACTAGGGTCCCATTATCGTACCAGGGGTGTCCGTCTACGGCTTCTCTGTAGTCCTCCAAGCCATCATTGTCGGTGTCCTTGTCCGTGGCATTTGTGAATGTCTCGTAGTATTCTACCGAGTCGGAAAGGCCGTCTCTATCTGTGTCGAAAACACCCGGATCCGACCTCACTATGACTTCGCGGACACCGAAGTCTACGATTCGAATCTTCCAGCCAATCACCTCAATCCCGTCGATTAGACCGTCGGCGTCAGTATCCGAATCGAGCGGGTCAGTGGACCTGCCATCGACCACCCCGTCCCCGTCTCGATCCCTAGCATTGTACTCGTCTAGGTTGGTGAACCTCTCATGCTGCTCCACGATGGTGACAAGTTCCTGGAGCCTGCTTCTGACTTCATCGTCAACCTCTACATGGATATGGTAGACCCATCCGGGGGTATCGGTCTTCACTGGGATGTTGACATAGTTGCTGTCAACGACGGTTCGGACCCACAAAATCGTGTTATTGGCTTGTACGTACTGCCCGGGCACTACATCGATCCTCTCTATGGTAGTGGCCCCTATCATGTCCTTGTAGGTAACCGCGCCGTCCCCATCGGCATCGTAACCATCGAAATCTGGATCTTCATCTGCATTGCTTCCATCGTTGGGGTGAATCCCACTTTGGAACTCCCACCCATCAGGCATGCCGTCTTGATCCGTATCGGGATCAAGCGGGTTTGTGAAGTTGGATGGCCCCCAGTCGTAAGAAACGGAGAATTCCTCGACGTTGTTCAGTCCGTCTCCATCGTTGTCGCCATATGCGTCGGTAGAGTTGGCAGGGTTCAGGAACCAATTGTAGTCAGAGTTGAAGGAATAGCAGAATTCGAATCCGTCCGGCATACCATCCCCGTCCGTATCCCAGTCCCCCGGACCATTCAGCCGACCATCTCCATCCATATCCTCATTGAACCAGTTCGGATTATCCAGGGGGTTCTTCTTCTGAAGGGTGGTTTGAACTCCTCCATTTGGTAGCTCTTGGGCTGTGAAAACTATCTCCGAGGCGAACGCCCTCAGGTGAGGGGCTGGAAGGGTGAGAGTTCCGAAGGTAGGCCTACCGCAGAAGGACTTCAGGTCGACAAGGTGGGTGGAGATCTCGACCAAGTCATCAATAAGATCTCCATCGCTGTCTGCGGCGCGGGGGTTTGTGTCATATTTTTCCTCGACGAAGTTCCTGAGAGTATCTGGCTCTGGTTGCTCCAAATCGAGGATGGCATCGCAGGAGTGCCCGAACTGAGAGCCCATCTCCTCCCACAAATCGTCACCGATGTCTAACTTGATCTCGGCCTTGACAGAAGGGGTCAGTAGAGGGCAGTTCCAGTTTCCATCCAGTGGGTCTAGAAGCACAACAATTCCAGAGGGAGTAGTAACTTCGTGCGTGTGCTCTGACTCCCAGCGATCATTCAGGCCGTCCCCATCGGTATCCTTCAGGCGTGGGTTTGTCCCTAGCTCGGCCTCGTCTAGATTGGTCAGACCATCCCGGTCGGGGTCACCCAGTGGACCGTTGTCTGGATTTGGGAATGTCTCATTCTGCTCTCCGGTCTCCTGCTCTGTGTCGACGCTATTAATCTGGATATCCTCGCATTCAACCTCTGTCAGGCCTTCGCCTATCGAGATACAGGGTTCTCCGGTGTCCCCCTATGGTGATACAAGGTTCCCCCGTATCCAATGGATCCAGTCCGTTCTCTATTTCCCATCCGTCATCGAGCCCGTCCCCGTCCGTGTCTGCCTCTTGCCAATTAGTGCCGTATAACGTGCTCTCCATCCTATCTGCGATTCCATCGCCGTCCCAATCACATCCAATAGTTGGGACATCCGGAGGGCATACTCTCTGGTTCCCCTCTTTTAGCTCCAAATCTTCCACCGCTGATTCGAAGCCCCCCCTATCGGTACTGGAAAGACCAGCCCCTACAACCGTGTATAGACCTGCCAAACAGAGAGTTGCGGTAATCGCAGCAACAGCATATTGGTTGTGAGTCAAAGCCATTAGAATGCCCCGCCCTCGTAGAGGGCGTTTCATGCAAATTGGGTTCGGCTATAATGATTGACGGGGTTTGACCTATGAAAAAATAACAGAAAAGGCTGCATTGAGCGAGTAGGTCTCATGAACCATTCAGAAAAGAATCGATTCGATCAAAGGCCTCTGAAAGCAATTCCACTTCAGGGAGACAGACCATTCTGAAGTGCCCCTTCCCCATCTCTGGAGAGAATCCGGATCCGTGGACCAGCAGGACGTGTTTCTCGTGGAGCAGGTCCAATACGAATCTCTTGTCGTCTGCAGAATGCACGGGATCGGTGATTTTCACAAACAGGTAGAATGCTCCTCCAGGAGCTTGGCATTCGAGTCCTTGAATGGATTTTATCCTCTCTAGGGAGTACTCTAGCCTCCTTCTTATTTTTTCACGATGTCCATCCATCCAATCAGATCCATCCGATAGTCCTGCGAGATATCCGTACTGTGCCGGAGTAGATGCGCAGAGGCGGCTCCTGAGAAGTCTCTCAGCCCCATCCCTAACATTGGAGAGGACTCCCGAGGGATCGTGCCATGCCATGTATCCGATTCTCCACCCGGGTGCAAAATATACCTTTGAGACGCCATTAAGGACAATCACTGGTACATCCTGCGATCGTGACGCCAAAGAGACGAAGTTGCCTGAGAAGTCAAGGCCATCGTATATCTCGTCAGAGATGATGGTGCACCTTGGAAAGTCACGTGCTAATGAAATAAAGTCATCAATCTCCTGCTTAGTCGGGACGTTGCCAGTTGGATTGTTCGGATTAATGAGGACCAGGAGTCTGACAGAATCGTCCATCTTGGAGCGGATATCGTTGATGTCTATCTTCCAACCATCCTGTGGATTCAACTTGTACTCTATGGTCTTCGCACCATACATCTGCGGATATGCCATGTATGGGGGGTAGTGAGGGCCTGGTGCCAGTACAGTGTCACCCGGCTCGAGAAATGCAGCGAAGATAATTTGCAGTGCCTCGGTAACGCCATGTGTCACGTACACATCGTCTTCTGAGCATTTCCAACCCTTCTTTTTCTCTGCGGAGGCGATTGCCCTCCTTAGCGGGGAAATACCATACGAGGGGCCGTAACCATTGTCTTGCGAGTCAAGAGCGCTCTTGTAAGCCTCAATCATGTGACTTGGGGTCTGAAGTCCTTCGTACGCAAGAGGATCCCCGATATTTAGGCGGATTATTTCGTGACCTTGTTTCTCGAGTTCAATTGCAGGGACGACTACATCGCGAATTGCGTACTCTATGGCTGCTGCGCGTTTAGAGGCTTCAATCGGATTAAACACATTCTCACAGTCCAAGAATTTCACGTGCCGAATCGAGTGCCTGAGGGATTCCATCGGGATTCGACCCCCCGCCCTGTGCCATCGTCCTACTCCCGCCTCCTCCACCGCTGATGTGTACGGAAATAGAGTTCAGAATTTCCATTGCATTGTGCCTCTCTTCGGCTAGAGAGCCTTCAGTACTGGCGACTATGATCCTCCCTCCTCCTTCCCTGGTTCCAAGGACGGCCAGGGTTGGGTTGGATGGGTCGCGTGTTAGTTCTCCAAGCATGGACATCAGTGCCTTCATTTCGGCCTCGACTTCCATAACAACATAGCGATCACCATCCTTCTCAACTGAGTCTTGCCCCCCTC
>LUSA01000019.1 GCA_001629235.1 Marine group II euryarchaeote REDSEA-S43_B8
TCGTAACTGAGTGCGGTCTCTATCTGCGCCATTAGGGATACGCGTGGAGACCCGTACTTCAACGATTGCTTACTCCCTACCGTTTGATTCAAGAATGCCCAATTTGCCCCAGACTCCGGTGAGAGTGTGATTAGGCCGGCTGTAGTAGGATGGAGGGAATGGGTCGGACTCCCGGAGATCCAGAGGGCTCCCGTGCTCGCGAAGATTGACACCGGGGCGTGGTCCAACACGCTTCACGCAGCGGACATCGAGATCATCGAGTCAGTGCCCGAGAGCAGGATTCGGTTCAAGCTCGAGGAGGAAGGCAGGTGGTTCGAGAGACCAATCGACAAGTGGAGGAGGATTAGGGACACAGGAGGCCACGAGACCCTGCGTCCGGTGATCAGGACAACCATCGAGATCGCGTCCAGGGACTTCGACGTCGAGATGTGCCTCGCAGACAGGTCGCAGCTAAAGCACAGGATGATACTGGGGAGGAACTTCCTCAGGCTCGGCTTCATAGTAAATCCCTCGAGGCAGTGCATCCACACCATGATCAGGTCAGATGACAGGCTTGAGATGGGCTCCATGGAGTGAGCCCTTTTGGGGGTCGACCCCATCCGATGCATGTGATTGGTAGCATCCAGGTCTCCAATTCGGAAATCGAGGCCCCATCCCCATGGTGGCTCAAGGGGGGTGCCATATTCATCGGGGTACTGGGTCTGTCCTCCCTACTGGGAGCGGTCTCTCTCGCATTCTCCGGGATAGTAATGGACTCCATGGTGGAAGGCCTGGACTCCGAGGAGCTCTGCGCGGAGGATCCCGACAGGGAGGAATGCGAGGAGTTCATTGATTCCATTTCTCAGATGTCAGAGATGCCCCTCTGGGACGTCGGTGCTGCATTCTCGGCCCTTCTGTTCCTGCTCTCCATACCCACGGCGCTGCTGATGTGGAGCGCGGAGGACAGGAAGACAGCGCTCGCACTTGCATGGGGTTGGGTCGGTGTCCATGCCGCCTCACAACTCTACATGGTGCACTCATACATGTCGTGGAGCGACCAGTTCTACGACTCGATTCCCATGGACGAGATGCAATGGGTCGCGGCCTTCACCAAGATCGCCTCATATGGTGGCGTCCTGTTCTGCGAGGCAATACTAGCAGCCGGACTCGTCCTGATATCTTACAAGACCCGTCCCCCCACCAAGCTGGAGGTGCCCTCAGCCTTCCACTTGAGCGAGGAGTGAACTTCAAGTCCCTCTGCTTCTGGCGAACGTCATGCAGCACATAAGAGACGGAATAATGGTCGTCAACACCGAGACCATAGCAGGCAAGGTCATCACCCAGAACCTAGGAGTCGTTGGTGGCTCCACGGTGAGGGCCAAGCACATTGGGAAGGACATCGGGGCGCTCTTCAAGAACATCGGCGGCGGTGAGCTCAGGGCCTACACCGAGCTACTGGAGGAGTCCAGGAACGAGGCCATCGCACGAATGGTCGCGGACGCCCAGGCACGTGGAGCCAATGCGATCGTCAACGTCCGTTTCGCTACCAGCGCTGTCACTGCCGGAGCCTCAGAGCTGTTCGCATACGGAACCGCGGTATTGGTCGAGTAGTCAGGTGGTCGCATGCGATCAATAGACGTCAGAGTGGGGACGATAGCCGCATCAGTACTGATGACGGCGTTGCTGTTCTCCGGCGTCGCCTTGGCCCAGGCAGAGGAGGTAAAGAGCGAGGATTCCCCTGCCATAGCACTGCTCTGCCTTGGCCCGATTTTGCTCTTCAGCCTCCCATTCGTCGTTTTCGGGATTGCCTGGGCGGTAGTCGGACCCATCATGTTCCTCTATGGGGTGCTGTTCAGCGAAAGGAACATGCGCAAGCGCATGGACAGCGTCGTACTCAGGGAGGGTGCCTCGATCGAGCACTTCGGTAAGGACCCCCTATCCACCCTCAAGGGGGCCAACATTGTAGGCGGGATATCCGAATCTGGCCTAGTGTACGCCAGTTTCGTGTACTCTCCGAGCCACTGGCAGTTGCTAATCGCATGGATAAACCAGCTGTTCGGAGGGAGGGTAGACGTCATGCACCGGGTCATCTCAGTCGGCCGGGCAGAGGCAAAGCAGAGGCTGAGGGAGCAGGCTCAGGCAGCCGGTTGGCAGGACGTGCTGAACGTGCGGATCGATACTGCAGAGATGACACCCCCCTCCAATCCGAAGGGGACAAAGGCCGTCGAGATATTCGCATACGGAACGGGAATCAAGTTCCGTCAGGAGTCGTAGAATATGGTCCAGAGCCCAGTGACGAAGATCGACCCCAGCATAGCAAGCAGGCTCTCGAAGCAGAGGTACCAACTCGTCGGGGAGCACGGTGGGGTCAAGGTCTGCCATTGGACGAAGCAGTCATTGATCGCTGACCGCTCGTGCTACAAGGGCACTTTCTACGGAATCGAGAGCCATGGATGCATGCAGATGGCACCCAACGTGGACACCTGCAACCTGGGTTGCACCTACTGCTGGAGGGAGCCTCACTCAGACACGCTCAACAAGATCGATGACGACCCGTACGAACTCTACCTGGAGTCAGTGCGTGGGCACAGGAGGCTTCTGACCGGTTACGGAGGCAACCCGAAGGCCGACCGGGAGAAGTGGCTAGAGGCCCAGAACCCGAAGCACGTCGCCATCTCACTGAACGGGGAGCCGACGCTCTACTCGAGGCTCGGTGAGTTCCTTGACATCTGCCACCAGCATGGCACAAGCACGTTCCTAGTCACTAACGGAAGCCTCCCCAAGGTGATAGAGAACCTAGACCCGCTCCCGACCCAGCTGTACGTCAGCGTCGACGCTCCCAACAAGGAGATATTCGACAGGATATGCAAGCCGAAGTTCGACCAGGGGGCCTTCCACAAGCTGGAGCAGACCCTCGAGCTGCTCCCCAGCCTGGACACCAGAACCGTGTGCCGACACACCCTGATCAAGAACGAGTCACTGGGCTACCACGAGGACTTCGCGAGACTGGACAATCTCGCAGACCCGGACTTCATCGAGGCGAAGGGCTACGTCTTCGTTGGG
>LUSA01000002.1:0-2979 GCA_001629235.1 Marine group II euryarchaeote REDSEA-S43_B8
GCATCAGCAGGGCCACCCCCACCATGACGTGCATGTATGACCCGAAGTTGACCATCCATGTCCCCTCGTTGCTGACGTAGACTAGGGCCTCGCTTGTTATGCACTCGGCGCACCCCCCCTGCTCCACCCTGGAGACCTCGAAAATGCTGTACTCGTCGATGAAGTACGGTAGCTGCGCCCCCATCTGGCTGGATATCAGGAAGAGGAGGACCGCCAGGGGGAGGTTCCTGAAGACCTCGACGTAGACGGTTGCCGCGGTTGAGGCTAGCTTGTTCGCGGAAAGCCTGGTCACCCCGACTATGACGCCGAGTATCGTGCAGAGGAAGATGCTCACGAGCGTGACCCTGGCCGAGTTGATTATTCCGGCCTTGAGGAAGACGCATCTGGAGTCCTGGTTGGGCTCTGACTCCATCGGCCATGGATTGATCTTGAACGTGTTCACCTTCTCCATGAAGTCGAACCTGACCTCCCACCTGTTGAGCATGGTAGGATTGGTTCCGTCGTTCTGCAGGAATATGAGCCTGAGGAAGAGGTAGCTAACGAATGGGAAGATTACGAAGAAGGCTAGGGCTGCGGTCCTCTTGGACTGGACGGAAGGCTTCGCCCCCTCTCTGGATAGGAGGATGGTCCACGTTATGGCCACTACCAGAGTGACCGCGGAAAGGAATGCGGGGATGTCATCAGTGATGAACGGGAACAATTGCATGTTCATCGTGAAGTAGACGAAGAGTAGGATAGAAGAGACGGAAACTAGGATTCCGAATCCCTCGGGCCTTAGGATGGAGTCTCTAAGGGAGGCCGGGAGTGACTGGGGCCAGCCTTTGTCGTACTCCCCCTCGTACTCGCTGACCTTCACCCCCGTTATTGGGTCGATGCGATCGGCTCTGACGGACTCGGCTGACTCTTCGGGGTCATCCGTGGAGCTGGGGATGAGTCTCAGGATAGGCCTGGATAATGATGAGAGGACCTGGGGGATGTTGTCCTGCAGGAGGAGGACGCCTGCTACGAGGGCCCCTCCTAGGAAGAAGAACGGGACCTGGGTCCCGGCCTTGAAACCCATATCTGCGTTGACCATCACGTGGTAGCAGACCAAGTAGGCCACGATGCCGAATATGGAGGTGGAGATGGTGGACCAGTCGAAGTCCTCCTGCTCCTCCGCCCTGAGGTAGCGGGGGATCCTGCCGATGGCTTTGGCCATGTCTCTGAACTCGTTCTGTATCAGGAGGAAGAAGACCAGGATCGAGCCTCCGTAGTACAGCATCATCTTGTCCATCGGGTAGAAGGACAGGTTGGCCTGCTTGCCGAGGACCGTGATGTCCCTTGACATGGAGGTGATGTACTCGGCGGACATCCCGAGGAACTTGTTTGAGTACAGCCAGAACCCGTAGACCACGGCGAGGTAGACGATTACCGTCATGAGCTCCCTGAAAGCGCCACCGGGAGTGGATGCCCGAGCCATGGAGCGTCGTATCGGAGGCATTACGCTCCGGTCTACGAAAGATTGTATCGGGGACTCGGCCATCATCTCACCTACGTTCGTCCCGACTATTAGAATTAGTGTGGGCCTCCGGGGGAGTTGGCCCCCCCGGGGGCTTACGTTTCTCCGTCTAACCGTTTATGCGATCAGCGCATTGCAGGTGCGTACTGGATCCCACCCTCTGAGACGAGGGCGTTCAGGGTTCCAGCGCGGGAGATCAGGCAGTCGTTCATGGCGTCAGATCCGCTGACTCCATCGTAGTCGCCTGCGCAGAAGGCGTCGTCGTAGGCCTCACCGTAGTTACCGGCGGCCTGTAGGACGGCCTGCATCCAGGTCCCAGCTAGTGGGTTGGTTGCGGTTCCTAGACCTAGGTTCTCGGTCAGAAGCCTGCATACGCCTGGGTCGGCTGTTCCACCGCCATCTACGGTAGCGCAGGCATCAGTAGCCATTTGCGCGTAGTTACCGGATGTTACGCCGTTCTCCTCAGCGGTCACCATTCCGTACCATACCCAAGTCACGACGTCCTTGAAGTCTGAGTCGTAGTCTCGGGTAGCGGCTCCTAGAGGCTCCTTGGACATTAGCTCCTGAGCGATCCAGATTCCCTCAGCGGGTGCATCGGTCCAGGTGTCGTCATTGTCCAGCTGCCACTTCTTGGCAACCATTGCGGACATGTCGCCGGTGAATGCGTCGCACTCCCCGTCTCTGAACTTCTGGGTTGCCTCAGCGGCGTCAGCCACAGGCACTGAAGTGAAGTCGATCGACCTGGAGGAGAACCAGTCCTGCATGTTGCCCTCGGTGGTTGTACCGATTCCGACGCAGATGTTAGCGCCGTTCAGTCCAGCTGCCGAGTTGCCTGCGTCAGCGGCTGCGTACCTGTCGCCGCGGATTAGGATTCCCTGCCCGTCGAAGAAGTTCATTCCAGCGAAGTCGGCGTTCAGGTCAGCGTCACGGCTGGTTGTCCAGGTCGTGGTCCTGATCAGAACGTCGATGGTGCCCGAAGCTAGCTTCTCGAACCTGTCCGATCCCGACGCTGGGATGTACTCAACGTCAGTGTCTGGGTTCAGTCCGAGTGCTGCAGCCACCGCACGGCAGTAGGAGATGTCCAGTCCCGAGCGCACACCAGTGGCCGAGTCTAGGTATCCCATTCCGTACTGGGACTCCTTCACGCCGCACTTCATGGAGCCGCGCTCCATGATTACGTCCAGTGTGCTAGGAGTGGTGGCCTCTGCAATTCCAGCGGCCCTGCCTTCCTCTCTCGCGGTGTCGATGTCTTCCTGGGTAAACCCAGTACTGTCGTCATCGTCGCCCGCACAGCCTGCTAGGGCTGCAGTCATCATTAACAGCATCATTGTTGTAGCGAGTAATCGCTGCATGAGGCTTCTGACGCGATGTAGCAGGTATATACCTTCTCCCAAATGCGGCTAAAACGTCCGTTTGAGGGCTATTTATTACATCCTATTTTGATGATTAATAGGGTTCTGGAGGTTAGGTGGGAGGCGGGG
>LUSA01000002.1:2988-8441 GCA_001629235.1 Marine group II euryarchaeote REDSEA-S43_B8
TTTCTTAGGAGGTGATCCATCTGCAGGTTCCCCTACAGATACCTTGTTACGACTTAACCCTCCTTGTCGAAGGCAGGCTCGAATACCCCATGGTTAAGGCAGCCTCACCCACCCCCAACTAAGATGGTTTGACGGGCGGTGTGTGCAAGGAGCAGGGGCATATTCACCGCGCCCTATTGAGACGCGATTACTACCTAATCCAGCTTCATGAGGGCGAGTTACAGCCCTCAATCCGAACTACGAACGGGTTTCGGGATAGCTTCTTTCCTCTCGGAGTAGCAGCCCATTGTCCCGTCCTTTGTATTGCGCGTGTAGCCCATGGCATTCGGATCATACTGACCTACCGTTGCCCTCGCCTTCATCTGCCTTATCGACAGCGGTCTCCCTATAGTGCGTTGCGTCCGGGGACGCAGCTGGCAAATAGGGATGAGGGTCTCGTTCGTTATCTGACTTAACAGAACGCCTTGCGGTACGAACTGACGGCGGCCATGCAATACCTCTCGAACAATCCAGCAAGCTCGTTACACTGGCTTTCATTTGTCCGTCGGCCATGGTGAGTTTTCCGGCGTTGAATCCAATTAAACCGCACAATCCTCAGGTTGCAGTGCTCCCCCGCCAATTCCTTTAAGTTTCAGCCTTGCGACCGTACTCCCCAGGCAGTGGACTTATCACCTTCGCTTCGACACTGAGAGCGCTCGGAGCGCCCCCAACATCAAGTCCACAGCGTTTACACCTAGGACTACCCGGGTATCTAATCCGGTTCGTGCCCCTAGGTTTCGTCCCTGACCGTCGGATCCGTTCTAGTGTGGCGCCTTCGCAACAGGTGGTCCTCTCAGGATGACAGGATTTTACCCCTACCCTGAGAGTACCCCACACCTCTCCCGGTCCCAAGTCTGGCCGTGCTCGCAGAATTCAACCCGTTGAGCGGGTTGATTTACCCACGAATGCACCAGACCGGCTACGGACGTTTTAGGCCCAATAAAAGCGACTACCACTTGAGGCGCCGGTATTACCGCGGCGGCTGGCACCGTCCTTACCCACCCCTTATTCCAAGACCGTTGAAGAGTCAAGAAAAGCGTAGGTCTTACCCTACGCACTTGGAGTTCCCTGGTCACGATTTCTCGCATTGCCAAGTTTCCGCGCCTGCTGCACCCCGTAGGGTCTGGATTCGTGTCTCAGAATCCATCTCCGGGCAATGTCTCCCAACACCCGTACGCGTTGATGGCTAGAGGGTACTTTACACCCCCTACAACCTGATACGGCGCAGGCCCATCCTATGCCGCCGGGGCTTTGACCCACTCACCGTTCCAGGCGTAGTGGGCTATGGGGCATTATTCTCAGTTTCCCGAGGTTATTCCCCAGCATAGGGCAGGTTACCCACGTGTTACTGAGCGGTACGCCGAGTCCCGAGGACTCTCGACTCGCATGGCTTAATCGAACTCCAATAGCGGTAGCCTCCGGCAGGATCAACCGGATTTCGCGTGAGCGGAATCACTGATCCTATCAGAGTCTGTTTGTCACAAGTTTCACTTATTGGTTATTGGCGCAGGTGCACTTCATTTCGTTACATGAAATACCCTGCTCTTGCACCCCCTATCGGGGGCCAAGTCATAATTGTGGTTAACCTCCTAAACCACGAAAAGTCTCGTGGCCGCACTTCCTCGGCTGCGTCATGCTTGATGGAAGACGTCATAGCACTAGGTGCTCGGTCTCCAACGCCAGCTCGACGCAGCGTCTCGCCGACCTTCATGCCGTATAAGAACGTGACGAGAGGGGATACGGGCGCTTCCCTGCAGTGCCCTAGTCTGCTCCGAAGAACTCTCGGAGGACAGGATGCATCTCCATTGCCTGCTCCTTCTGTATCTGCTCGTACGTCCTGAGGATGATTCCTACGGCCAGTAGGAGACCGGTTCCCGTGGCGTTCCCGACCGTCCCGAGCAGGTCCGCCCCGGCTGCCAGGAGCCCGACGAAGGCACCGGAGAACAGCGTCACGGGAGGAATGTACCTCTCCAGTATCCGCTCCAGGACTACCGGGTTCTTCCTGAATCCGGGTATCTGCATGCCCGTCCTCTCGATCTGCTTCGCTACGTCCTTCGCCCCCATGTTGGTCGTCTCTATCCAGAACTTTGCGAACACGGTCGAACCGGCGGTCATGAAGAACACGTAGACGAACACGTGCATCATTATCTGCCACAGGGAGTGCCCGTGGATGTCGCCCTGCTGGTTCAGCAGCGGAATCAGCCAGTCGCTCACCCCCCCTATCATGGAGCTGTACCAGGCGAAGCCGTCGTGGGGGGTTGTCGAACCCTCGTAGTAGGAGCCGAACCACTCTGATTGGCTCCATGCCCCGTTGGACCCGAGTATCGGGACCGTGGAGAGGGTGGGGTGGCTGTGGAAGAGCAGTGTGAACATGTTCACGTTCGCCAGAAGGGCTGCCATCAGAATCACCGGGATGTTGCTCGCATAGACCAGCCTGATAGGGTACTGCCCCCTGTGGCCCCTGACCTTTCCATGGGTCAGCGGTAGTTCCAGCTTGCTTGACTCAGCGTACGCCACCACCAGGAACACTATGATCGAGGAGATGAGCGCGACTATCGGGTTTGCATGCTCCAGGAGCATCATCTCGAACCCGTTCTCCTGAACGAGCTGCGAGTTGCTTGCAGTCCTTAGCGTGTAGAATATCATCGGGAGAGTTCCAGACGGCGGGTTCTCGAACGATAGCGGCTGCCCCTCGATAGTGGCCAGTGGGGATTGGGATCATTATCAGGACCAGGATCTTCTGCACGCCCTGGTACAGCTGCTTGTCTGCCGAGTCCTGCAGGTCGAGCTGGATTATCTTGGCCCCTGAGAAGAGCTGCATGATGATCGAGCCGGTAACGATGGGGCCTATCCCCAGGTGCATTATTGAACCGGAGGCTCCGGCCATTATCGCCCGGAACGACGAGAAGACGTCCAGGGTTGTGTCGGACAGCCCGTAGATCATCACGTTGGTCATCATGAAGTAGATGATGAGGACCAGGGTCGTGGTCCACAGCTTCTGGTTGAAGCGGACGTGCCCCTCGGGCTTGGAGATGCTGGGGTAGACGTCTACGAGCCTCTTGAGTCCGTATAGCCTGCTTCCGCCTTCGCCTGTGTACAGGAGGCACGAGAGCGCCAGACCTGTGGCAAGTCCGAACAGCACCACCCCCACTAGGAGGAATCCGAAGGCTGCCTTGTCCACCCATCCCCAGTAAGAGAATGAGATCACTATTGCCAGCCATATGTAGGCCTTGGCGTACTTCCCTACGACGGGTATCTCAGAGACCTGCTCTGGGAGGTCCGTCATCGTCCCCCACATTACGAACGCGACGTAAGGGATCGATGTGGCTAGTAGTATCAGGGCCCTGCTCTGGTCGTCTCCTCCTGCGGAGAGCTCGTCCCGTACCCAGTAGTACAGTGCTCCCCAGTATATCGCGCACATGGCGACGACGCCGAACCAGTTCGGGCCTTTGCTTACCATAGTCTAGCCTCCGTAGGGAGAAGCTACTCCTCTTCCCACTCACCCCAGTCTTCGCCATCGTCGCCTGTCTCGATGGAGCCGCCTGCGGCCTCCACCTTCTGAATCGCCTTTGCGCTGGCCTCTGCGACCTTGATTGTGAGTGCCTTATCGATGCTTCCCCTGCCTAGGAGCTTGTCGAAGCCCATCTCTGACAGGTCTATGGAGTCGCCTTCTGCGATCTCTGCGACCTGTCCCAGGTTGATCGAGGAGTTGACTACCCTGAGTCCCGGGTGGCGGTTGAATCCGTGCATCCCCCAGTGACCTGGCATGTACTTCAGGCGAGTCATGACCTTGTGCTTGTTCAGTCCGGCGTTTCCTCTGCCGCCCCTCTTTCCTGCACCTCTGCCTGCCTTCTTTCCTCGGCCGTGGTAGCGGCTCCTTCCTCTGAATTTGTTAGTCCTAGAAACCATGAATATCCCTCAGTACATCCTTGCCGCCAGTTCGACTATGTTTTCGCCTCTGAATCCCAGGGCTCCGCCGACGGAGTAGGCTCTCTTGACCCCGCCCCATCCCTTGGCCCCTCTCGGCGGGTGGAGTCTGAAGACGGGTTTCATACCCTCTACGTCCTTGGTGGTTGCATCGCCGGAGGCGATGGCCTTGGAGAGGGCCTTGATCGTTGAGTGGTCGCTGCAGGACTTGACCTCTGCGTCAGTTACCTCCTTGTCCCCGGACATCCTTCCTCTCTCGTTGATGAGTGTCGCGATGGTGTCTGCGTCGACCTCGCCCCATGTGACGTAGTCCTTGGCCTTCTGCAGCATCCCCTCGTAAGCGGGGGTCTTGGGAACGAGTACGGCGTGGTTGACCCTGGTTAGGTTCAGCATGGACATCGTGTCCCTGATCTTCTTGGTCACGCCACGATCGCTGCGGACTCTGATAACAAGGTAGCTCATGCGTTTCTCCTCCCTACTGTGATGTGGAGCCTGTCTCCGACCTGCTCGCTGACCTTGGTCTTGCTTAGCTCCTCTAGTGCGTTGTATGTGGCCTTTGCGAAGTTGATTGTGGACCTAGTCTGGCCCGAGGACCTTGACCATACGTCTTCGACTCCTGCCAGGGTCAGGACCCTCCTGCCGTAGTCCCCGATGACCAGTCCCTTACCTGAAGGTGCTGGAAGAAGCGTGATTCGTGTTGATCCCGATCTTCCGGTTACCTTGAACGGGATGCTGTTTCCTGGGCCCTCTTCTGACTCCCATGAGCCGTT
Organism: Marine group II euryarchaeote REDSEA-S43_B8; assembly: GCA_001629235.1. Taxonomy (GTDB): domain Archaea; phylum Thermoplasmatota; class Poseidoniia; order Poseidoniales; family Thalassarchaeaceae; genus UBA36. The sequence continues at coordinate 7,725 of LUSA01000002.1, forward strand.
TCCTCTCAGTACTGGTACCAGCTTGAGTTTTGCTTGTGTGATTGCCTTCTGGATTGTGCTGGCGACCTCCTTGCCCTTGCAGATGGATAGCCCGACGTAGCCGTCCTTGTTCCCTACTGCGCACAGCACGTTGAACCTGACCCTCCTTCCGGAGTCAGTCATCCTCTGGATCATGTTGACGCTGAGAACGTCGTCCTCAATCTCCGGGAGTAGCGCGTCGACTATCTCGACCTCCCTGATTGGGTAACCAGTCGCAAGAGCCTGCTCGTAGGTCAGTATCTCGCCGTTCATCACCATCCTGCCCAGCCTGGTCCTGGGTTGCCAGCTCCTGAGAGCGGCTAGCGGGTCTGGGCCACGCCTTCGGAAACCGTCATCTGGGTCCTCCGGGGCCAAGGCCAGAGCCAGTCCGGGTGCGATCTGCGTATCTTCCTCTTCCACTTTTGGTTCCTCGGTCATCACTTACCACCCTCTATCGACTTCTTGGTTACGGCTACAGCCTTGCTAATTTTCTCCCCTATGTGCTCCCCGTTGACTCTCTCGTCGCTTGGTAGGACTGTCTCCGAGTGAGGAATTTCCATTCCTGCCTCGACCATCCCCCTGAGTGCTGCGTAGGCCCTGTTTCCGGGCGTGGAGGCTGCTAGACCTATGTCCAGAATGGCTTCGGAGTGTCCCTTTGAGAGGGCCGAGGTCGCCAATGCGAAACCGGCTAGGTAGCAC
>LUSA01000020.1 GCA_001629235.1 Marine group II euryarchaeote REDSEA-S43_B8
GGTGGATCCACGTCCACGATGCATCTGATTCGGGATTCACGAAGCTCCACATCGAGACTCCGTCGAAAATGAACGTCCCACTGGGAGCTTTCTTCGAGATCTGGGATAGGGAGGGAGGTCCAAAACTCATGGGTCCCGATGACAAGACGTTCGATGTCAACAGGAACGGAGTCTCAGACTGGGAAGAATTTGACATATCCCTCACAGTCAACGGAGAAAGCAATGACAAGTTCGAAGAGTACGTAATGAACGACTATGACGACATCGAGCTGATTTTCATTTCGAAGTAGCCTATCCCTTGATCACAATCAGGGGCCTGAGCCTGGCAACTGGGCGTGCGAGCCCAGCCCTATCGGTAAGTCTGATGACATCGTCAATGTCCTTGTATGCATCCGGGGCTTCTTCTGATAGGTACTTCTCATGAGTCTCGTATATCGCAATGCCCTTCTCGCTTAATTCCCTCTTCACCTTTGCACCATCTATTTCCTCTCTGGCCTGTGTTCTGGACATCGCCCTCCCAGCCCCATGACAAGATGAACCAAATGCCTGATTAGTCCCCTTTTTCGGACCGGACATTACGAAAGAGGACGTCCCCATATCCCCTGGAACTAGAACAGGTTGCCCGATTCCCCCGAACTCTTCGGATAGCTCATCACTATCCCCTCCGAACGATCTAGTCGCCCCCTTCCTGTGGACACAGCAATTGCAGTTTGAACCATGAACAACGTGCTCCTCAACCCTGGCAATGTTGTGGCAAACGTCGTATATCACATCAACATCAACTTCTGTGCCCATATGCGCCTTTAATGCCCCTCTTAGGCTTTGAGTCACACAATTCCTGTTCGCAAATGCATAATTCCCAGCGGACCTCATCGCTTCGAAGTATGACTCTCCCTCTCGCGAGAAGAACGGTGCGGAAGCCAACTGTGGGTCAGAAATGGAGATCCCCCAATCCTCCGATTCCCAAACACCGCCATGGTGTCTGTAACGTCCCTCCAGTTCCTTTACGTGCTCAGAGCAGACCTGGTAACCAAGCCCCCTAGATCCGGTGTGGATCATTGCAGTCAACCTCCCTTCCTCAAGGCCAAATGCTCTAGCGGCCCTTTCATCAATGATTTCGTCTACCACTTGAATCTCCAGGAAGTGGTTCCCCCTGCCGATGGAGCCCAGTGCAGACAAGCCCCTTCTCTTGGCAATCTCAGAAATACTACTGGCATCTCCATCCAAATTACCCTTCATCTCCATTCTCGAAAGATCATCGTCATGGCCTATGCCAATTTCTGCCGCACCCTTTGCCCCTCCAGCTAGGATTTCATCCAAATCATGGTGGCTCAACTTGAAACCGCCCTTCCCAGACTCTCCAGCAGGAATTCTGGCCTTTAGCCGATTTCCAAACTCCTTACTTCCACTCCCAGATTTCTTTCTAGTCAAATGTACCAGGTCTTCCAAACCCAGATCAATAGAGCATAGACGAACTCCACAGTTGATGTCGAAACCAACACCACCCGGTGAGATTACTCCGCCGTTTTCTATGTCGGTTGCCACCACCCCTCCGATTGGAAATCCATAGCCTTGATGGAAGTCTGCCATCCCCCAAGCTTCACCAACTACCCCTGGTAGAGATGCGGCATTGGTCAATTGCTCGAGAGACCTGTCATTGCTCTTCCCAACATGTTCTGAATCAGAGACAATCACTGCATCGACAAGCATCCCTCCCCTCTTCTTTATCCTCATTAGAGAATCCCCGTCGGGCTTGAGATAATCCCTCCAGTCCTCCATCAGCCTTTCTGAGAACCCCTATCCTTTCAACACACCGGGAGTAATTCTCGCATTGACTTCAAGACCCGGTATCCAATGGGCTAGCCGAGGGGGACACAGTGACCTTTGGAGAAGTAGAAATTCCCTTCTGGGAAGAATCGGGCCACGTTTGTAAGACCTGCACAATAACGGGCTCCAGATTCTGGACTAGAGATCAGAGTAGGGAAACCTGTGGAGATAGCACAGAGGATCCCTACACATTCATTGGAGAGCCGATCATCGACGGATTTCAGATCCTTGGCAAGGAACTCAAGGACGCTATGAGGGAAAGATTTCAGGACTTCTTCGAAAAGAAAGGGCACTCCAGAGTTTCTCCATATCCAGTAGTTGCAAGATGGAGGGACGATATCCATCTGACTATAGCCAGTATAGCAGACTTCCAACCCCATGTGACTAGCGGCCTAGTTCCACCTCCAGCAAATCCTTTGGTGATCAGCCAGCCCTGTATAAGGCTCACAGACGTTGCCGCAGTTGGAAGATCTGGAAGACACCTGTCTACATTCGAGATGATGGCCCACCATGCATTCAACAAGTCCAGTGAAGGTAGTGTTGTGTATTGGATTGACCAGTGCGTCAGATATTGCGATGAGATGCTCGTCGAGTCGTTCGGAATTGACCCGAACGAGCTAACCTATGTCGAGAATCCATGGTCTGGAGGCGGGAACGCAGGACCTGCACTAGAGGTTATTGTGGGAGGCCTAGAACTGGCTACACTCGTCTTCATGAATCTGGAAGAGCACGAAGATGGGGATATAGAGATTAAGGGACTAAATTACAGGGAGATGGACTTGCAGATAATCGATACAGGGTATGGGCTCGAGAGGTTCTGCTGGGCTGCCGCTGGAACCCCAACGATTTACGACGCAATATATCCCGAATCTGTGACGTGGCTGAAGAAACTGGCGAGTTTCGAAAAACTCGTAGAAGGTCTAGGTATTTCTGTAGATACGGGGGATCTCCTAGGAGAAATTTCCAGACTAGCAGGAATTCTGAATATTGATGTGGGGACAGACGTCGAGTCCCTCTTCGTAAAACTGTCAAGCAGGCTTGGGGAGTCCGGCTTGGATGTATCTATTGAGGACCTCAAACTACTCACTGAGCCGCTCTCAAGCATTTATGCCATCCCCGATCACATGCATGCAATATGCAACATGCTTGGCGACGGGCTTGTCCCCAGTAATTCCAAGGCCGGGTACTTGGTTAGAATGCTGGCCAGGAGAGTTTGCAGGATGAAGGATGATCTCGAACTCGGAGTCTCACTATCCGAACTAGGGTCCCACCACATAGATGCCCACCTAGACTTCTCTCGATTCACACAATCCCGAGAGGGAGTCCTACATATCCTAGATCTCGAGGAGAAGAGGTACTACGTAATGCTGAGAAAGGGAGAATCAGCGGTTAGAACGGCGCTTCGTGACCTCCCTAAGGACTCAAGCGAGGCACCAGATGAGGTACTCTTCCGCCTTTCCGAGGAACGTGGATTGAATCCGGAAATGGCCATCTCTATAGCCAATTTATCAGGATGGCCCGAACTAGAGCTCAGAGTCGGTTTCGCTGCAGATATGGCCTCAAGAAACGCTGAGCGTACCAAAGCTGCAGCGAAGGAGAAATCTAGAACCGATATATTCCCATCTAACCATTTTCCAGAAACCTCTAGGGATTACTACGATGATACCAGCAAGACCTCATTCGAGGCAACGGCACTTGCTTGCGATCAGCTCAGCGATTCTCAGATAAATTTGCTAGAACTTTCTACGGAGGTGAAGTTAACACCGACTCACTATGTTGTTCTGGACAGGACCCTGTTTTATCCGGAGGGTGGCGGTCAATTGGGAGACCAAGGACAGATAGGCAGATCGAGAGTAGTAGACACGAGAATTGAAGGAGACGTTATTTTCCACCTTACAGACTCTGAAGTACCGCTCGGAAAAGTATCTGCGGAGGTTTCATGGGAGAGGCGTAGCCAACTCATGGATCATCACACTGCAGTGCACATCGTAGGAGGAAGCTCAAGAGCACTTCTCGGTCCACACATCTGGCAGGCAGGGTCAAGCAAAGGATTCAGATACGCTAGAATCGACCTCACTCACCACTCCAGACTATCAAGGGAGGAGTTGGACAGGATTGAGGACCACGCCAATTCAATCATCGAAGCAAACATCCCTGTCGAGAAACTAGTGATGCATAGGGCCGAGGCAGACGAGGAATTCGGTTTTGAGATATACCAAGGCGGTCCCCCAAAGCAATCTGAGATACGAGTGATAAGAATAGGGAATCACGATACACAGGCCTGCGGAGGGACGCACCACGACTCGACCGGACAAATTGGCGAATTACGCATCATTCGCTCCAGTCAAGTCCAAGACGGGGTAGAGCGTCTGCAAATCGTGGCAGGGGACACGGCACGCGAACACGCAAGGGAGCAGGAGCGTCTGCTGAACGAGTCCAGCGAGGTTCTGGGGGTTTCCCCCGAGGACCTCCCCAATGCAGTACTCAGGTTCTTTGAACAGTGGAAATCTCAGCAAAAGAGAATCGAGTCTTTGGAGGCCGAGATTGTCAGATTAAGAACCGATGGAGGGCCGATGAGGGCATGATGGAGACACTACTTATCGCGGGCGCGTGTGTATTAGCTGTTTTTCTAGGTTTTTTGCTTCATTTGCGTTGGTCGATTCAATTTATTGCTGAACAATTTTTGATCCTTGACGAAAAAATAGCTCAAGCGTTGAAAAATACGATTGAAAACTTGCCAATTGGCGACGTTGAACCCGTAAATCCTATGCAAATGATGCTAATGCAAATTATTCAAGATAACATGGCAAAGAATCCAGCTAAATTAGTCGAAAGAGACGATAAAGGGTTATTTACCGCCAAAGACCCCGAGTGAGGCATGGCACGACGCAGAAAGAAGCGAACACGTAGAGGCCCGAGAGCAGCAAGCATCATTTCGATGATAGAATCTTACGCATACGCGAACTTATTGACAACAGGTCTGGCTGGAAATTCTCCGGTTGGATTCATTACCGGCGGTTCTGATATTTCCGTAGGTTCAGTTGCATATTCTGGCAGCACAGCGATGACTATTACAGGCGCAGAACAACTGACCCTAACTGAATTGATTACGAATCCAGGTATTGCTTTCGCTGGAATGCAATCTAACTTCATGAATAATTATCAATCAATGGCTGTGCAAGCGATTGGTATTGGTATCGGTTTTAAAATGGCCAAAAAATTGTTGAGAAGACCGATCAGTAACGTGAATCGCAACATCTTCAAGCCATTAGGAATAGGAGTTAAGCTCTGATTGAGGTGTTATCATGGCAACAAATACAGTTAACGGCGTTCTCGTTTGCTCGGATGGTACAAATATCCCACTAAAGGCAGAATTAGCCGAAGGAACCGAATCGGACTTAACCACAGATACAACCTATACAGTATCGGCCCAAAACGTTGGAGACTATGCACAGGGTAAAACCATCACTTCAGGTCTAGTTACTTGTGATAACGGCGTTGCCTACGCATACATTCTCCGTCAAGGTCTAGTGGCTGCAATTATTCCTGTCGGATTGAAGGGGGTTGCGTTTGAGGCTTCCCAACTCTGCGCCCCTTTCACCCTGCAAGCCGGAGACAAACTGCGCGTAATGAACAACACCGCCGCAGACCGTGAAGCCGCATTATGCGTTTACACCGCTTCTGGCGTATCTCGAATATTCGTAGTAACTCCAACAGGTGGAGCAACTAACGAACTTGTAGATCTACAGACATCTAACTCAATCGGAGACACACTTCAAGGTCAAACAGTCGTTAAGGCATTTTGCACAAGCGTTGATGGTTCAAAAATTGAAACACCTGGCGCGGTCGTTGTTGATGCTTTAGGAAACGTCGTTGGTGGTGTTCCAATGACTTCACCTGCCTCAATGCAACCATTGTTTAACTCATACCGCATTCCTGTAAACCTAAATTTCAAGGCACAATTCCTAACTAACGCGTGATGGTGAAAAAATGCCGAAGATGACTAAGGCCGCAGGGCGCAGAAGACTCAAAGAAATAATGAGCAAGGCCAAACGCCTGTTTATGGTTGGATATATTTCCACTAAGGATCTAGAAACCTTTGAGCGAATTTGTAAAATGAGAGAAAAACAACTGAAGTGAGAATATGCCGATTGAATCGCGGCCAGGATTTAGGCCACCAGGATTTTCTCCGCCTCAATCACCAATTCCTCCGGCTTATACACCGCCGCCGATCCAAGTTAAACCACCTAGTGTTGCACCTGTTTCAACACCGCCAAAAATGGCGCAATTACCGGATAACATAGTGGGTTATTTCATGTTATTATTGGGGTTATGATATGCCTTTACCAGCTGCTGAATCAAGAGAAGCTCGCGTTTATGCCTTGTTGAAGGGTCAAACCCTCGAAGCATTGACCGGACAATTAGCTGCAGGAGAATTTGTGCCGGAAGTAGGCAACCCGATTAGTGTAGAATCTCTAAATGAAGACGAGCTTAGAAGGTTGGTTTTGGTTAAATTAGCGGTCGAAAGTGTCCGTGCAGATTGGCAGGGGTTGTTGAATTAATGGTTAGTGTATACTATCGAGACAAATCAAAGGTAATGCGAAAGATAGAGGGTGTATCTTATGCATACACTCGCGGTTCTGAATTACTTTCAATCAATAAAAGTGTATACACTCAATCCAGGCGTTTCGCCGATTCACCAATTGATTTTGTATTTGAGAAGGTGAAATAATGCCATTACCAGACGCAAAACCGGATCGCAGGATATACGAATTGCTGAAAACTACCGACCTGGAGAACCTCACGTTCTCAGATTTTCAGAAAGTAGCGCAAACAATCTATGCTGAGCAGGGAGCAGAAGATGAATTGCGTAGAATAGTCCTAGTTAACTTAGCTAGGCTTAGTGTAGCTGGTGAATGGACAGGCCTAACAAGTGCTGGTGGTTCATCCGCTACTCAATCACCTATTCCATTGCTGTCTCTTATACACATCTC
>LUSA01000021.1 GCA_001629235.1 Marine group II euryarchaeote REDSEA-S43_B8
CAGGTAGCCTGTCTATCCCATGTCCGACCAACGAGAGCAGCGCGGGAAGAAGAGTCAGAGAGTAGATCAACGCTCCTAACACGGCTAGGAACGCTCCCATCCCCATAGAAGGCATGTGAGTGGCGGTGAAGTAGAATAGAGTACAAAGCCCAACCGCAACTGTCGCTCCGGAGAAAAGAATCGCCCTACCCGCAGTGGCCATCATTGTGGCTATCGCTCCCTCGACGTCCTGGCCCTTCCCGAGCTCTTCCCGGAACCTGCTAATCATGAACAGGCTGTAGTCTATCGAGACGGCAAGTCCGATTAGCGTGATCATCGAGACAGAGTACTGGGTCATGGAGAACCAGCTGGAAATGAAGTACGAAAGGCCGGTCGCCATAGGGAACATGCACAATGCCACTGCCATTGGAAGCAGGGAGGCCACTACGGTTCTGAAAACGAAGAGGAGAATAATCAGCGAGAGGGGGATGCCGATTATCTCAGCCCTAATCTGGTCATCCTTCAGCATCCTGTCGAAGTCAGTGTCGATGATTAGACTACCAGTTACTAGGATATCCATCTCATCGCTGTCAACAGCGTCCTTGATAGCCCCTAGCTCCTCTGAAATCTCTTCCTCAGTACCGTTGAATTCCACGAATGCTGCGACTCTATGACCATCGATGGAAACGTGCCGAGCCAGATGCCCCGGGTCATCGGGGTTGTCGTAGGCGAGGCTTATCACGAGAACATCCAGCGAAACTGAGTCGAGTCCCTTCAGCGAATCCCTCACCGATTCCTCGAACTCTGGATCGTCCCATTGCATGGATTCGTGAGTGAAGATGTAGTTCACGCTATTCGTTGACACGATCGGCAACTCCTCGCTGACTAGCTCCAGTGCTCTACCGGACTCTATTGAGGTCGGAGGGGCGTTCCCGTCATCGAATTCGTTTCCCTGTGAAATTAGCAGTACAGATACAAGAATCGAGGCAAGCGATAGTGCAATCACCGAACGCCTACTCCGATGGATGGCTCTTCCAGATCTGGACAGAACCCCTTCCATGCACTTACCCGTCAATCTGGAGTTTATGTATCTCTGTATTCTAAGGCGGCATCTTTGGCTACAGAGCAAGAGATCCAACTGAGCCCACCACTAGAGAAGGGCTTAGCCCACTACCCTCTAAATCGGCCAAAGCAGCCTCTCCTGAGAGGACTAGGATGCCATGTACACCCGCTCTCTCAGCCATTTCCATGTCTGTATACAGACGATCTCCAACCATAGCGCATTCCGAGGCCTCTAGCCCCAATTCCTCTATCTTGTGCAGTATCATTCCTTTGTTCGGCTTTCCACACACATGAACAGGTCTGACGCCCGTCGTTGCCTCGAACAGCGACATGTACGCGCCCGTGTCGGGGAGCCCTCCATCGGGTGAAGGGCAGACAACGTCCGGATGACTGGCAACCATTGGAACCCCTCTGTGCAGATGTATGGATGCAGTAGCCAACTTCTCGTAAGTGATCTCCGTGTCGTATCCCAGAACTACGAATTCCAGGTCGTGGGTGGATAGCAGTACCTCGTTTTCGTCAGCATCGATACCGAGACTCCTGAGTTTATCCAGGTACTGCTCCACCGACTTGCTTGAGTTGTTGGATAGGAAGTATCTCCTGATACCTCTTTCTTCCAATCTTCCTAGGAATTCCAGAGCACCATCGATAAGACCGTCTCCTAGGTAAATCGTGCCATCTAGATCCAAGAAGATGGCTGTAATTCCATCTAGAGACTCACTGATTTTCCCTTCCACGTTCAATCACATCATGGTAGTAATATGGTCTTGAATAGGAACCAGGGACTCCAAAGGGCCTTCTGGGCCTCCTTGTCCGCAATCATCCCTGTCAGCATGTCACCCATCTCTTCCTTCCTAGATGCCTTCCCAACGAACCAATTCATCAACTTCTTCCACTTGACCACCTTCTGTAACCTGTGGGAGTTAGTCAGCTCCTTGCCAAGGGTTCCCCAAAGATCCTCCATGTATGCAACTGCCTCCTCCTCGGGAAAACCTCCTGAATGATTATCCTTGTCGAAGTACCACCTAGAGGTCATCTTTGCCGAGACCAAGCCGTTTCCTATGCCCTCGCCGCTAAACGGGTCGACCAGACTAGCAGCATCCCCAACGCACATCACACCCGCGCCGGCGCTCCTCCTGGGTTGATAGGAGGGGGGACTCTTTCTTGGAGAGCCGAACGGAAGCTGCCATCCCTTCTGGGACCCTTCAACGATTCTTGCTTCCTTGAATCGCTCCCTGAAAACAGGGTGATTCTCAATGACCCAGCGCTGCTTCTTCTTCAGCGACTTATCTGCTCCCTTTTGCTTCCGCTGCTCAGAGATGACCATCCCGATCCCCACATTCACGACTCCTTCTTTGACTGGAAACAGCCAGAAGTATCCTGGAATTACCTCATCGATGAAGTGAATCTCGATCGGCCCTCGGCTACCATCGAACCCTCCAACGTTCTCCCAGTACTCCCTGTAACCACCGCAATAGTGGTCATCATCTCTCATCGGCTCACTGTGAACCCCCTCAACGAGCTTGGTGGCTACAGGGCACCTATACCCTCCAGCACCAATGGTGAGGGGAGCGGTGAAACTCATAGTCGGGGATTCTGAGGATCTCTTACCAAAGCTACCGGATACTCCGACTATGGCCCCCTCATTATCAAGCACCTCTTTGACGTTGAATCCCTGGATTACCGAGCCGCCCGCTTCAGTGACAATCTCAGTAGCCCTCTTGAACATCATGTAGTCGAACTGCATCCTAGGAAGGGAGTAACCAGCCATCTTCTTCTCGAACTCGTCCTGTGGGAGCATAACCTGGACAGTGTTTCCATTTGCAGAACCGAACACTATCGAGTCAACCATGAAGTGAGGAGTTTTCTCAACCATCTCCTTGACACCTAACTCCTTCACGTGGGAAAGCGATTTCCCGCCAACGGCATCTCCGCAGATCTTGTCCCGAGGCCATACCTCTTTCTCAATCAGAAGAACCTTGCACCCATTCAACGCATTGTAGGATGCGGCAGCGGATCCGCTAGGGCCCCCACCGACTACTATGACGTCGAAAGAGCTCCCATCTTCTGGGATGCTGCCAGTATCTATCGGACCTTCCCAATCGTCCATACTAGTTCCAGTGGGAGGGGTATCAACATTCAAACTATGCCATGGGGTTCTTCTGCATTCCGTGCCACGCACTGCTATGAGCGGAACCTTGTGGATCGTCAAGACAACCCTTCCCGGTGAAATGAATGAGGCTGAAGTGGGCATGTGGTGCCAATCAATAATAGAATCGAATCTGGCCGCCTGCGTAGAAATTAGGAGAACTAACTCAGTTTTTCGATGGGAAGGAGAAATTCATAATGCTCTCGAATGGGACATCCAAATGAAGACCTCTGAATCTAGTAAAAATGGATTGATATCCAAAATAAAATCAGAACATTCCTATGATGTCCCACAGATTGTCTGGTGGTCGGTTGAGTCTACGAAAGAATACTACGATTGGGTTCAAGGGTGATACGCTCTTCGTGCACCATGGGACTGGCGGAAATCCTTAGACCGGCTAAGAAGGTCCCCACTGTCTGGTGGAGCTCTCCAAATCCGATGTCATTGAAGCCAAACCGATCTACAATGGTCATTCTGATAGTCGGCGAATTCATTTTCGGACTAGGAGACTCACTTCTGATTGCTGCCGGCGTAGGGAATACTCCCTGGACTGTTTTGGCAGAAGGGATAGCGAATACTGCAGAAGTGTGGACAATAGGCGAGGCAACTTTCCTAGTCAGTATTGCCGTGATGTTTCTATGGATTCCAATAAAGGAGACTCCCGGTATTGGAACCATCCTGAATATCATCATTATAGCTCTCACAATTCACGTTATGGTACCAATACTCCCCCAATCGGAGAACTTCTTGGTCTCGATTCTGATGGCATCCTCAGGAATCGTTCTCGTTGGAATAGGTAGTACGATGTACTTGACGGCAAATCTAGGGCCAGGCCCAAGAGACGGCTGGATGACTGGACTTCAGAGAGCCACTGGCGTTCCGATCGGGAGAGTTAGAATTACCATAGAGGTCTCAGTCCTAGTGATTGGCATAGTACTAGGTGGTACATTCGGAATTGGCACCGTCCTCTTCGCAGTAACCATTGGACCCGTGGTAGCGTCCTGTCTGTCGATAGCCAGTAGGATCGACTCCACTGCCGGATGATTCCTCCAATCAACAACCCAATCGGGAGGTTCATGGAGTATTGCGGACAGGCTCAATCATGGGTGGACACGGAGTCATTCAGCGATACCGTGAGTTCCTCCCTGTTTCACAGGATACATGCATCATTTCTCTGAATGAGGGGAACACGCCACTGATAGAATCGCACAATCTGGTACAGGCACTGGGCGGAGGCTTCCGTCTTTTCATCAAATATGAGGGCCTTAATCCCACTGCATCCTTCAAAGATCGAGGGATGACCCTTGCCGTAACCAAGGCAGTAGAAAAAGACGTCCGCGCTATCGTTTGTGCCAGCACAGGAAACACTAGTGCCTCAGCAGCGGCCTATGCCTCTCGTGCTGGACTGACTTGCGTGGTTCTGATTCCAGAGGGCAAGATTTCCTATGGAAAGATGGCCCAGGCTCTCATTCATGGTGCAAAGACAATTGAAGTCAGGGGGAACTTCGATGAGGCTCTTGAGTTAGTCAGGGAATTGGGGCTGAGGGACGATGTTGAAATCGTCAACAGCATTAATCCATTTAGGATTCAGGGCCAGAAGACTGCGGCATTCGAGGTCTGCGACGATCTAGGGATATCTCCAGATATGCACTTCTTGCCTGTTGGAAACGCTGGCAATATCACTTCCTATTGGATGGGATACAAGGAGTACAAGGACGCTGAGAGGATAGAGTCGCTACCGATGATGATGGGATGGCAGGCAGAGGGCGCGGCACCAATTGTCAGGGGGGAGGTCGTTGATGCTCCCGAGACAGTGGCTACAGCTATCAGGATAGGGAATCCAGCCAGCTGGCAACTAGCCATAGAGGCCTCGGAGGAGTCCTCAGGGGCAATAGACTCTGTCACCGACGAAGAGATACTGGATGCCCATAGGATGCTCGCCAGGACGGAGGGCATATTCGTTGAACCTGCATCTGCTGCGGGGATAGCAGGCATTGTGAAGAGCAATGCGAGGGGGGAAATACCCCAAGGCTCTACAGTGGTCGTTACCGTAACCGGGCACGGACTGAAGGACCCGGCCATCGCTATCGACAACTCCGCTGCTAGGTCTGTTGTTGTCGAACCAGACCTAGAATCAGTCCTGAATGCAATCGGAATGCAATGAGTATGGTTATTGCTGTCTTGCCAATCCCATGTCATGGATGACGAGTTTTCAGAACGCGCATTCCCCACCAGAGCCGTATGGTCTGGAACCAACCACTTGGAGGGGTCCGCAGTCACTCCGATCTTCACTACATCTACCTATCAGCTCAATGACGACAGGTATCGAGATTGGGCCGATGGTGGCCAGCACTCTCTAATCTACAGTCGCTGGTCGAGTGTTAACTCCGAGGCCGTGGCTTCGAAGGTAGCCTCGTTGGAGGGAGCCGAGGACGGAGAAACACTTGCAAGTGGAATGGCAGCAATTTCCTCTACACTTCTATCCATGCTTTCCAAGGGTGATCACATGGTTACATCTGTAGATATCTATGGGGGGACATACGGTCTACTAACTTCCGATTTCCCCAGGTTCGGAATAGACGTAACGATGGCAGACATCAGAGACCCCTCTTCGTTTGAGGCCGCCATAAATGAGAACACCAAGGTACTCTATGTCGAGACAATTACCAATCCCGTACTCAAGGTGTGTGATCTGGAGGCAATGGCATCGATAGCGAAGGAGCATGGTCTGATTTCGGTTGTCGATAACACATTCGCTACCCCGTGGGCCTGTCAACCGATTTCAATGGGGTTCGATGTTGTTATTCACTCAGGAACCAAGTTCCTGAACGGACACACTGATCTAACAGCAGGGATAGTTGTCGGAAGAGCCGATCTCATCAAGGGGGTATTCAAGACCAAATCCAGACTAGGAGGAACCGCGGACCCCCTCATGTGCTATCTTCTGGAAAGGGGTATGAGAACCCTTCATGCCCGAATGCCAATACACGCATCAAACTCTTCTGAACTAGCTAGAAGAATGCAAGAGCACCCAGAAATAAGTACTGTTAACCACCCCTCTCTGAAGAGCTATGCTGACTACGAGGTAGCCAAGCGAATCGTCCCGAATGGGACGGGAATGCTGTCATTCGTAGTTAAAGGTGGGGACGAGAGAGCAATGCGCTTCGTCAGAGCACTCGATATCATATTCGAAGCGACAAGCCTCGGAGGGATTGAGAGCCTAGTTTCTTGCCCGTTCAACACGAGCGATATTTTCGTTCCTGAGGAAGATCGACTAGAGGCTGGAATCGTCCCTGGTTTCGTGAGGATGAGCGTTGGAATAGAGGATGTTGATGACCTATGGTCAGACATTGAACAGGCCCTACTGGCCAGCCAATCCTGACAGGTGGAATGATGGACCAAACTCTTCTGCTTGCCACTCTTGTGTTCATTATCCCGATGTGCTTCAGCCCCGGGCCAAACAATGTACTCTGTGCTGCTCACGGCTCACAACACGGATTCAAGGCAACTCTTACACTGATTTCAGGAATGGCTGTAGGTTGGTCAACTCTGGGCTTGTTCGTTGGGGGGGCTACTGTTTTCATCGAGAACAACCAGGAGTTCTTCGAGATATTGACCTATGTCGGAGCCGGTTACATTGCGTACCTCTCGTTCAAGATCGCGACTTCAAACTCTCTCGAGGACGGTTCTATCGAGGAAGAGCGTCTTGGATTCTCGACAGGGGTGGCCATTCAGTTCGTTAACGGAAAGGCGTGGATTCACTTTTTGGTCCTCATGACTACATTCGGCTCCCTCTTTGGAACTGGATTCTCCGGAAAGGCAATGCTAGTGATACTGAATGTGGTATTCGGACTCCCAGCAGTCATGACTTGGGCTGCATTCGGAACGGTCCTACGTAGGGCCTTCACTACTCCTCGTTCGGCTACCTTGCTAAACCGAGGGATGGGAGTGTCCTTGTTTGTTGTCGCACTTTGGATAGTGATACCTCCAGACTATTACAGTACTCTTCTAGGTTGAATTTTTGGTGCAGAGGGCAGGATTCGAACCTGCGAAGCACTACGCACTGGGACCTCATCCCAGCCCCTTTGACCGCTCGGGTACCTCTGCTTGTGAGTCAGTGGGCTTACGCCTGCATATTTCAGAGGTATCCTAGCTTCCACAGTGCCAAGTAAATGATGGGAGCCAGGGGCAAGCAAACCGCAAACGCTCTCCTGAAGGCTCTCCACAGTCCGTCTTCCTTTCCTTCTGGGAAGCTATCTGCCGCAGCCACAACCAATTCCTCAATTATGTCCGCTCCGGGACTAATGCTTGTCATATTCCACCTCAGAACCTAATTCCTACTTTGGCGGCCATGGGAGGCGCCTGACCGGTCTTCGCATAGTAGAACAGAGATGCCCTATTCACGGCATCAACTGTCGAGAAGAAGAGGACTGTGAACAATAGTCCCACAGCAAGGACTACGATTCCTAGGATGACTCCCAAATCACCTAAGTACATCAGTGGGATGGATATTCCAATCAGAACGAATATGCATAGAATCATCAGAAGCCCGGTTCCGATGTGAGATGTAACATCCTCTCCCCAGGTCCTCTTGAACAAGTCTGCACTTCTGCCCATGCTATCTAGTACCCCGGCCCTCTCCAGGACAATCATAGGGATCATGAAGAATGTGACGATCCACCAAGCAATTCCAATGATGAAACTAGCCAAGCCTGCCACTATCCTTAGTGGAATCGGCGAGTCTTCGCTATGAGAAAGCCCCTCGAGTATCTGGATGAAAAGCCCGACAGTTCCTGCAATCAGTCCCCAAACCAGGATCTGTGGTAGACACTTCATCGCTTGCCCAATGCCGTATGAGAAGCTTGGATTGGTTCCCGAGCTGAGGCGCTCATACGCGCTTGCTACGATAGCCGCGTTCCAGAAGACGGTGATTACAGATACTAACATGTAGAAGACGAACCAAATTGCCATGTGTGCGAATACCAGCTCACTGCCACATTCGTCGCCGACGCACTCCGGGTTGGAGGCGATAGCATCCAGACCGACTGAGCCGGATATCGCTGCCCCTATTGCTACGAGAGAAAATATAGCCGACAGGAATGTGTACACGAGTAACTCTGGGTCGGACCAGACAACCGCAATTCCCAGTTTTGTCATCTTCCAACCTCGAGAGATCCTCTGCCCTATCCCAATTCTTCGCCCTCCCCTGCGAATCATCCAAGTATCGCCTGTGGTAACCATGGCGGAATTCTACTGGTCGGGAGTAATAACGATATTCACGGAATCCCCAACGGAGACCCTACCTTCTCGCAAAACACGTGCTAGCCACCTCGACCAACCGTACTCCTGATCGTGGTCGACTCTGTCAAATCGTCTTCCTATGAACGACTCGCCAATCTTTGAGCAGGGGGCACAAGGCTCGCTAAGCTCAAGCACTACGTCGCCAATCTCTAAGCGCGTCCCCTCAGAAAGTGAATCCCAATCGACTCCTCGAATTGTCAGATTCTCACCCGTAGACCCGATCTCTATCGGGTGACCCTCATTCTTCAGTCGCTGGATTAGCTCTAGAGAGAAGATACAGACTGCTCTATCTGTATCCCCGCCCTTATTCGATCGAAACCTGTTGAAGTCCCCCTCGACCCCACTGTACATGATATCCGCGGACTCAACCATGGACTTGGGTACGCCTCCGTCGCTAACGTTGATCGAGTGAACTTCGCCTCTCATGGTAACCCTCTAGAATTCGAATTCGACCTCCAGCCTATCTACCATTTCTACATACCTCTTGGACAGCCCTTCGTCTGGGTCAACCAGATTATGCTTCCAATACCTCCAACAAGCAATAGCAAGAGTTGCGTATCTGTGCATCATTGGGAGTGACTCAATCTCCCTGTCTTCAAGAAGTCTGATGCTTTGATAACCCTCAACCAGAGAATGCCACCTGTCCAATACTGGCTGTGCATCATCCCAGCCAAATCCAACGAATGCCATGGCCAAATCGAAAATCTTCGGACCTATCCAAGCCTCCTCTAAGTCAAGAATCGCACCAACCTCTCCCTTCCCGATGACATTGTCCGGAAACAGATCTCCGTGTAGGATTCCAACGGGGATTTCTTCGACTAGACCTTCCTTGATAGCACTGGCCTCAGAAGCGAGAAGCTCTACAAAAGAGGAATCAGGACCTCCATCCTTCGATAGAGAAGAAACCTCTTCGAAAAGCGAAAAACCCATCCGATATTCCGTCGGAAAACAATCCGAATTGGGTATCTCGTGCATTTGAGCCAATACCTTGCCCAGGTCAACAAGGGATTCAGAATCATTTCCAAGATGACCTCCTCGGATATACGGAAGTAGAGTCCAAGCGACTCCGTTCTTCTCAGCAAAACTACTGTTGTCAGCGAGCTTGATTGGGACCGTAGTTGGAATTCCATGGCTATCAAGGTGAATGTGTCTGAGAATTACCCTATCGACCTCTTCTATCCTATTTGCAAACCATGCCTTCAGCACGACCTTACTACCATCAGCCAAATCAACGAGGAAGTTCTTGTTGTCCCAGCCTCCTGCAAGAGGGGCCATATTCTCGGAGTGCGGGAGCCCGGCTAGAGACAGTAGCCAATTTGCGTCTTCTAGCCGTACCTCGTTTGTCACGGACATCCCTGTACTTAGACACATATTGCTTCTTCTCTCCATTAGGACTTAACATTCGTATGGTTACGACGTGTCATGGGCGACTCAGAGAGAGTTTCCGGGACACATGCTTTCCTAATTGGAACTCCAAAGTCAGGAACAACCTGGCTAGCTGCAACTCTCTCTCAAAACCCCAATATTTGTGTCTCAAACCCCAAGGAGCCAAACATCATCGCCACCCACAAGGGAACCTTCTCACGTAGTGTAGAGGAACCCGACTGGGAACTATACGAATCGTTCTTCGATGGAGGCGGAATAAGACTGGATGCTTCGATTCATGCCTTCTCGTGCCCGGAGGCACCAGGTAGGATTTCCGATAGATTCGATGATCCAAGATTCGTCTTATCTTTTCGTGAGCCAGTGTCCAGGATCTTCAGTCATTGGAGAATGGTCTTAGACAGTGGAGAAGCAAAAAAGAACGGTGTAGATTGGTCGGAGTTCGAATCAGCTTGGGAGGACGAGAGGCTAAGATGCGACTCAAGGTATGGTAGCTCAATGGAAAGATGGTTACAGAAATTCCCATTAGACAGGTTCTACATCATCGATAGTTCCGATTTGAGAACCAGGCCAGTCGAGGTTCTGGAGGAATTGGAACAGTTTCTCGGACTTCCTCAGCATGACTACAACATCGACATGTCAAGGAACTCTAATTCTGCCTCTCGTCGTCGGCCCATGTCGGCCATTGGAAAGGCCGTCAGACTCGTCTTCTCACTCGTCCCACAAATGATCAAGGGACCTGTTGTTAGAGTACTTCAGAAGAGAGATTTGAATATCTACAACGCTCCAATTCTCAGTAGTGCTGTCCCGCTGTTAAAAGCGCAAGAGGAGCATTACAGGATTTGCAAGAAAACTGTATCCGAAGAGGTACAACTGCTATCGAAATTAACTGGTTTCGAATCCAAGGGATGGATGGAAAAACAAAACTAATCGACCGACAGAGAAAAATCCAGTTAGATTCTCGAAGAGCCATGAGTGAGCCACAGACACGTCTTCTTGTGGTAAAGGCTGCAATGGTTAGTAACGGTGGCGCGGCGAGGGATATAATGCGCAACCTTCCTGAAATTAGTAGAAAATTTGAGACCAAATTCGCATGTCTTAACATCCTGGAGAGCCAGAGGAAATCGATTGAATCGCTAGGTGTTGAAGTTCTTTGTCCAGACAACCAATGGGAAATAGAGGGTGGTCTTTGGAATGAGATTTCGGCTAAGCAGGATCGTAGCTCCAAGAGAGCATGGGAAGATTTGGATGGAATCCACCAGGCTGTAGAATGGGCCGATGCTATCCACTTAACAACAGGAGCGGGGTCTATGGATTTCGCCTCATTAGTTCCCGATAGCAAGCCACTACACCTCCATTTCCTTGAGTCCAAACCAGGGATTTTTGACGATGTCAACCATCTTAACTCGGATGGGACCGGATTATGGAGGGCAAAATTGGTTCATATTCTGCAATTCTATCATAGAAGAAGAATAATTTCCTCATTTCAAAGGTTCAAGAAAAACAAATCTTGGGTGATAAATGCCAATTCCAAGTTCTCCGCCTCTCGACTGTGGAAGGAATACCGGATAGAGGGAGGAGTCCTATATCCTGTAGTCGATATTTCAGAATTCAACTCAAATCCGACAAACGAAGAAAAGGAGGCTCTGAGGAGATTTAGGAGTCAAGGTATTCCTTACTTGGTTACGGTTGGCAACATGAGCAGGTTCAAGGGAGTTTTTGAAGCGCTTGAGCATGTTTCAGGGTGCGACCTCGATCTGGTGGTAATTGGCGGGGGCTCTTCGGAGCAAAACCAACTATTCCGAAAAAAGGCAGACTCCCTGGGAGTGGATGTACAGATTCTTTCCAATTTGAACTCAATAGAGATGTGCGCCATCTTCAGAAACGCGAGGGCAGTTGTCGGCTTCTCGCATGGGGAGGCCTTCGGCTTGACGCCTGTAGAGGCTATGGCCATAGGAACGCCCCCGTTGTTTGTTGATTTTGGGGGGTATACCGATACAATCGTCGACGGGGTAAACGGAAGACTGCTTAGCAGAGGCGACCTAGAAGCTTGGAGGAAAGCCTTCGAACAAGCCAAGGATGAGGAAACGAGAGAGTCATGGGCAAGGGAAGGAATGACGCGAATCCAGGAACTAGGCCTTACTCCTGAAAGACACGTGGACCGACTTAAGAAATCGATAGATTCGATCACTACCCAATAATGATACACATTAGAGGTCAGTATCCTCCTGCGTCCTCTCTATCAACAGCCATATTTGTGCTCCGTAGTTTAGCTTTGGCTCATCTATACTACTTACCTTCAGTCCCCTGTTTAAACAGGCCTTCTCGATCCATCTTAGACTATGCCTAGCAATTCCCGGTTGATCAGATTCGTGACTCTTGCCAACCCAACTCTCTCCCTTGTAGCCGTCGAGGAATGGTATTCTTGGCCTCATGTAGGAAGTCAGGAATCTAGCCGAGGGGGACGAATGTCTGACAAATTGATCAAGCATCTTTTCTATCTGTTTTTTGGAAGCATGGGTCCATATTGATCTTGCGATGAAATAATCGAAAGTTGTTCCGAATACATCGAACTCGAAGTCTGAATTCGTGTTGAATTTTGGTTTCTTATCTTGTAGTATTTTAGAATCGATTACTATTTTTTTTCCTATCTCAAGCATTTCTACATTAGGCTCCACACCGAAGTAACAGTCCGAATTTAGGTAGGGAATGAGCCACCTGCCTCCTCTAAGGCAGCCGCAGCCGATGTCCAAGACCATTGAAGACGCCGTTAATCCAAAATGAGTAAGTATGGCCAATTGGTTTTCTCCTGCATCATGGAAGTCATTCTGGCTACCCCCGGAAAAAACCCCTGACTTATCCAGAGTGGAGTAAATCCTCGCTGAATCTTCCCTAGAAATAGTCAAACTGATACCTCTAATTTACTCCTAAAACAGCAAAATCCGGGAGTTCTGCCAATTTATCATTTACTTCGGAGATTTGCTCGTGGAATGGCTCCAGGCTCGGATGCATTTCTCTCGTCTTTCTTACCTGGAAACCAGAGAATGGAACTTCGAAGGTTTTCTCGAATTCAGCTGCGTTTTCCGTAATGCGATCCGTGTTTATCAGAATCACCGGAAAGAAACTCCCCGCCGTCCAATTATCAATTTGCTTGGATACCTTCTCGATCCATCTTTCCACAGAGAATTCGCTGGTGTCGTCTCTTAGTTTGTTGTAGTTGAAAGTGAAGCCTCTGTTTATCTGAGAGCTTAGAGCCAAGCCGAAGTCATCCACAAAGCAGAAGGCACCCATTTCAACTCCTACATCTAGAGGTCTGATGTAATGACACCCCTTGACCCTGTGTGCCTCGTTCCTGACCGTGTATTTGTGCTCCAGCAGGTTTACGATGAAGTTTGAGCGTGCCCCTCCGAATGAGTTTACCCATATGTCAATCGGCTCCTTGAGGAACATTTCTACTAACTCACTCTCTTCGGTCACTATCTTGGTCCCATCCGGGTTCTTGGGAGACCTATCGAATAGAGACCCAGGATCTGTAATGAGTTGCTTCAGCGTCCAAGCCCCCGGAATATACATCTGATCCCCAATTCTTCTACATGGGCATTCGTAATAAATCCCCACAATAGTGAGGTTCAAGACCACTCATTACGGCCAACTAAGGTGCACTCACTTACATATTGTTCAAAGGTTCAGAGCCTGACCGGGGGCCATGGTGAACATAGCATCAACCATCCTTGCTGGGTTCCAGGACGATTTAGTCGTCCTGTTTGGCGAAACATTAGGCTGGATCGTAGGGCATTCCATTCTAGCAGCAGCTCTGGCAACTATCGTTTTGGGTATTAAAGAGCGGGATCATATCATCCAGAGATCAGGATTTGGTAAGAACGAGATATTAGATCTGGGCGTCTTCCTCCTACTCACACTTTCCCTCTTCTATATCTACACAAACACATTCCACTTCGAATCAATTGCCTCATTGGCTCTCGGAGCCACCTCTTCCCTGTCAATCAGATGGATGGTCACCGTATTGGGCTAGCCTCTTCTTCTCCTGTAGAGAAAGAATAGTGAAAATATCAGAATTGCTCCTCCCAAACCTACTCCAATCAACAAACTCTGATTCTCCTCGGTAATGCCCAAGTCTTCAAGAAAAGTTCCATTCACATCCAAACCAACAGATGGAACCACGGTCTCCTTCTCATTAACAGTGAGCGAGAAAGCAAACTCGCTAGAACATCCCCAGTTCGGATCCGTCATTTCATCTACTACGATTAGACAACCCTCCCATTTGCTCTGAAGATTGGAGGGGGTGGTCAGGACGAAATCACAGTTGACTGAGCCCATAGGATTCTCCACTCTACAAGTATCTACAGACATATCATTGAACCCAGAGGGCCACATAGTTTCCTGGCTACTCCCCTCCTCAAGGAGGTGTAGTGAGACTTCCAGAGAGTTCTCTTCGTTGCTGTCGCAACTGTAAACAACCGAGAATAATACATCTTCTCCCGCCTCAGAGAATATCGCAGAAGGACCGGATGAAGAGCATACGGTGTATGGTAGAACTTCCACTTCGATCACATCCTCATCGGAGAACCCGAACACACTCACTGGCACTCCGTTCCACTCAGTGACTACGACACTCACGTTGATATCATACATCCCGGCTGGAATTTCGCCTGTAGATGCTACAGCAATCTGGAAATCTACAGACTCCCCTCCTTCTACAGTCATGCTTCCCGGACCAGCTACGTTCAGGTTTCCAGATTGATACGAGATTTCTATACTCTCAGATCCAGAAGTAGGATTCGTCAGTTCGCAATTAACAATTGCTTGTTTTACGTAACCGAATCCTCGCACTCCACATCGGCCTCGGGTAGAATTTGAGCCGAACCACTGGTCGAAAAGCAGCAGATCAGCATCATAGAGGAAACGAATATGACAGCCCTACGTCGTATTTTCACAATAATTCCTGAGTTTTAACTATCATAGACATTCGTATCTTTTGCTAACAATTGGTGCGTTTTGCCTCCTCAAAGCATTCATGTCAGCCTTTCGTGCCGAAAGCCCTCATGGGAGGGGACTCAGATGGACCCAAGGTCGCAATCACCCCACAAAGTACCAAGGTCACCAGCGGTACCGAGGTCCAAGAGAAGCTCATCGTTGCAGCGAGAGTATTCTCAGATCTTCTGAAGCCAACATTCGGACCCAGAGGTCTAGACAAGATGCTCTACAAGACGGACGGTACCACAGCAGTCACCAACGACGGAGCGAAGATAGTGGCCGAGCTTCTGGTAAGGCATCCTGCTGCCAAAATGATGGTCTCCATGGCAGAGTCGCAAGAGGAGGACTGTGGTGACGGGGTAACAACCACGATGCTACTGTGCGGGTCACTGCTAATCGAGGCGAATAACCTGTTCAGGAAGGGCCTCCACCCTCTAACCCTGGTCGATGGATACGAATTATCACTCCAGACCGCTAGATTACAGATAGAGTCAGACCTGAGAAAATGCGATGAGAAGAAGCTATTGGAAGTGGCCGAGACGTCTCTCAGTGGTAAAGTTGCAGACACCGCCCTCGGGTTCTTCCCACCTCTAATTGTCAAGGCTCTCAGCACAGTGTTAGACAACAGGGGCGAGGCATCTGCCCAACACGTTTCCATGTTCAAGAGCGGAACTGGGAGCATCAGGGACTCTCGATTGGTAAACGGGATTATCCTCCGTAGACGAGTACTGATGGACAACCTACCTAACGACTTGCGAGATGCAAAGGTGGTATGTCTAAACGGAGAACTGAAGATTAGAGCAATGTCCAGAGATGCAGAAATGAAAATCACGAGTGCTGACGACTTGGACTCGTTCATCGAAGCCGAGAAGGATAGGAAGGAGGAAATTTCCAGAAGTATCCTCGAATCTGGTGCAAGGGTAGTTCTTTGCTCCGGTGAGATCGATAAGGACGTCCTTCATATGCTCTGCGAGAAATCTGTTCTAGTCGTGGAAGGACTGGACTCTTCTGAATTGAGAAACGCTTCTGGTGCAACGGGAGCTAGGATAGTGGAAAGCCCGCTAGGTATAGAGGAGTCTGACTTGGGGCAGTGCGGTAGCGCGTCATGGGAGAGGAAGCCAGCTTCTAATGAGGTAGAAGATGTGATTCGGATTGAGGGATGCCCAAACCCATCAGTTGTGACTATAGAGATAGGAGGTGCAGGTGAGGCAGGTACAGAGGAGGTAATCAGAGGAATTCACGACTCGCTCAGATCTACTTCCTTAGCACTGAATGAGTACGTCCTTCCGGGCGCAGGATCTATCCACAGCAGAATAGCTCATGCAGTTAGATTGGCTTCAGAGAAACAGGCTGGGAGGGAGAGACTTGCAATGGAGGCGTTTGCTAGAGCCATGGAGACGATCCCCTCCACACTTGTTGAGAACGCTGGAGGGGAGCCGCTGGACCGTATTCTGGAACTAAGATCTACATCACTGGAGGAG
>LUSA01000022.1 GCA_001629235.1 Marine group II euryarchaeote REDSEA-S43_B8
AGCCACATCCCCATGATCCCCCACGGTCGCCTTTCCTAGAAGGGGGAGCCATGTTGAGTCGGGTATGTCCAGTGAATTCATGGCATTGGAGAATATGGGTTTTAATTGGTTAATCAATTCCTTAATCCGAACCACCTCACGAAATTGCGTACCTCAGAAGAGCCGCAATGCCTCCAAATGCAGTGTTCAGAGTAGCCCCCTCTTCGGTATCGAGAGAAATTATTCGCACCTTTGCCGAGGTGTGACCGGCCAAAACAGTCAATTCATCTATCAATTCCATCGAGTTTTCCTCGTCTTCGAAGACTTTGTCTGACCCACATTCCGGGCAATTCGGTGGTGCAGAGGATTTGTCATGTGATGTTTTCCAAGTATTCTTGCCCTCTTTGCAAATCCATTGTACCCTTCTCTTTGTTACTGCCTCTGAAATCAAAAGAGTCTCTACTGCTCCTTGGTCTAGTGCTGAGCGAATCATCACTTCCCCATACGTTGCCTTGGGATTTGCCTGCATCACCTCTTGTAGGAACCTATCAACTATAGTTCTCTCAACATCTAGCTCTATCTGGTCCATTGTAGAGCCGGCGCGTTGGACCAATTCCCTCAATCCGCTTTCGTTGGAGTAACCTACGTCGAAGAAGGGCTCTGCAATGAGTTTCTTTATTTCGTGGTGGAAATAGTCATTCTTCACTACGAAGTCCTTTGTTGCTCCCGGACCACCAATGATTATTCCCTTCAAGTCATTTACCATCGGAAGCCAGTAATTACATGCTCTCTCTGTGGCTTTCTTGAAGAAGTTATGAGCGGCTTCTTCGATAAGACGCTCGAATCTCTGGGCAGACTGACCTCCTCTCCCGTGTTTTGAGGGGACCAGGGATGTGATATGCTCCTGGAAATGCAGCCTTTTCCCGGATGCCAGTCCATAGGCGGCCTCGGACCTGTCAATTACGAACAGCCCGTAAGAAGTTCGATCGATTAGCATCTCTTCTAATTGGCTGATCTCGAAGGTTGAGTCGCATCTGTATCTGAATGATGAAAATGGCTCAGGCGGATCGTCGATTACTGTTGATGTCAATTTTGTCTTGTTATTTCCCACGATGACGTGTCCAACGAAAATGGCGATTCCCCCTTCTCCAGGAGTCTTGTACCTGTTGATTGAGGAAATGGCTGACTCCAAGGCGTCCGTAACATGTTTCTTCGTTGATTTTGACTTGATATTAGCAGCCTGTCCCATCTCGTTTCCTAGTTGATGCCGAACATCGCTAATCATCTTCTCAGGAGGGATGACTACCGTGACTAGTTCTGTTCCCATGCCTTTCATCTCAGACAGTTCCTTGAGGCTCTTCTTTAGCCTTAGTCGGCGCTGCTGTAGTTCCAGATCCTCGGACATGCTCCTCCTCCGTGTTCAGCCACGAAGGGCGGCATTTCAACCCTTCAGCGCTACAAGAGCATACGTATTGAAAGGCAAGGTGCCAACCTATGGACGATGGCGACGGTTGTTGTTGCTCTTGGCGGGAGTCTTTTGAGACCGGAAGTGGAGGAGCGTCACAAATGGCTGGAAGATATGGTTGGAGTGGTGAAGAATAGCGTAAGTTCCGGCGTTAAACTAGCATTAGTAGTCGGAGGGGGGGCTCCTGCACGGGAAGGCATAGATTTAGCTAGACCGGTAATCCACGACTTATCTCATCTTGATAGAATAGGAATTGCAGCTACCAGGCTGAATGCAACAATAGTCAGAGAAGCCATTGCAGAAGGAGGAGTCGAAGTTTCAGAGAATATTCCGAAAAGCATCGATGAGGCAGTTGATGAATTGTCAGATTTCCCAGTAGTTGTAATGGGAGGGACGGAACCAGGCCATACCACTGATGCAGTAGCAATCAGATTGGCAATACAATTCGAAGCCGACAAGTGCATAATTGCAACGAATGTTGCGAAGGTTCACTCTGAAGACCCAAGGGAGAATCCGGGTGCAGAATCCTTTGACAGATTGACCCTAGATGAATTACAAGAAATCGTAGGTCCGCCTGATCATGCAGATGCAGGTTCTTCGAAGGTTGTTGATCCCGTCGGAGTTGGGGAGGCTAGAGAAAATGGACTCCCCCTAGATGTCCTCGATGGAAGGGATCCTCGAAGAATATCCTCCTCGATAAATGGGGAAGATTTCGAAGGAACAATGGTGACTCCATAATGGCCAGTAGAAAGGATACGATACTGAAAGCCGCACAGAGGACGGCGAAACAGGCTCATTCTGTTGCGACCCAGAGGAGGAAACGGTCATCATCCAGAGTCAACGTGGATCCACATAGACATTGCTCGGTTTGCTGGAAACCAATTTCTCTGGAAAGCGACCCCCCGATCTGTGGAGATGATGACTGCGTTAGGATGTATGAAAGGAGGGAGAAGTCGAGGAAGCGTTTCTCTTTCATCATGTATCTCGGTATTGCTGTTTTCGTAGGAATGCTGGTAGTTCAGATATACATGGGAGCATCAGGTTGAAAGTGGAGATTTAGGAGTGAAGTTGCCATGATGGTCAGAATCCTCTCTCTGCTGCCAATGTTGTGTGGATTACTGTGCGCCTTGATTGTGGTCCTGAGTCTGTTTGGATACCAAGCTCCGACTACAAGTAGCGAGGCTCCAATTGTTCCATGTTCCGACGGAGATGAGGGGTGCAATGTGGCAATGAATCTGGAGGATATGGAAGTTCCAACGGCATTCGCCCTACTTGATATTACATTGGAGATAGAATGGAAAGAGCCTGAAAGAGGGTGGTTGGGAGTGGTAGACGCATCTGCGGCTGAAGAATGTCCTCCTGATTCGTCCACACGACTTACTACCTGTACAGAAGAGGAGATATCGAAGTATCTCATAGTAGGGGGGCCAGATAATGGTGGTTTGATGACATTCAGTTTGGAACCCGGGGAATACAGATTCGTAACGGGAGGATACGAGGGCTCTGGACTCTCCATGCAGGATGTAGACATGGACGCGAGTATCCACTTGGACAATTACGTCGAGATAGTTCTCGCCGCGACCGCTGCCCTTCTATTATTGGGGGCTGGAGAGATGGCTTTTCCCGTTCGAAACCTACTCAATCGCTTTAGTCGCTAAGTGTAAGCCATACTCAGTATCGTTGAATAACCCCTTCTGATTGGGGAGAGCATGCGCGTGACGAAGTGCCCAAATTGCGGTTCAGAGGTAGACGTTTCCGGGATATCCGCCTCATACGGAGGTCACAACTTCTATTGCGTAATCTGCGGCCACTCATGGCACGTCTAGATCGAAGTCCTCCCTTGCTTCATCCTCTCTAGGCCAGTTCTCGGGAAGTTTCAGTGGGTCTTCCACCCTATCCGCATCGATAATCTCAATCAAATCAGAACGCAGGCCCTCCAGCCCATGCCCTGTTACTGAACTAATCCTATGGTCATCTGCAGAGTTTTCTTCTTCGGTTATATCGGACTTGGATGAAACTAGTAGGACTCGCCTATCTGAGAGAAGACCTCTCACCTCCATCAGGAGTCTCTCCTGCTCTGAAATAGGAGTTGTAGACTCTGAAGATCTGTCTATCAAGAAGAGAAGTACATCGCCTAGGTGCTCTAGGGCGGCAATGGCCTGCATCTCAATTTGGTTCCTCTCATCCATTGGCCGGTCCAGAAGTCCCGGAGTATCCACCATCTGGTATACCCTCCTGCGATGCGTGAAGTGACCCACGTGCAATTGCTTGGTGGTGAATGGGTAAGACGCAACTTGTGGCTCTCCGCTGGATAGCGCCCCGATAAGAGCAGATTTTCCAACATTGGGAGAGCCAGCTACCACTATACAGGGTTCGCTTGGATCGATTGAGGGCAGTTTTCTCAGGATATTCCTGGCATCTCCTAGCCAAATGATCTGGGGCGAAATCTGATCAATTACTGAGGAAAGTCTCCCGTACGCGTGTCTCCTTGCCTTATGAAAACCATCAATGTCCCTCAATCTCAGGATCTTTGCCTGAGCCTCTCCAGAAATTCTCTGAGACCTCTCTGCAGCCCATTGTAGGGAAGCCAGATTTCTCTTGTAGTCATCACATCCTACTGCTGCGTCTACAAGAGATCGGTCGAATTCTGTCAGTGCATTAAGGCTAGGCCACCTATCAACGTACGAATTCAGAGTCTTGGTCGCCACGTCGCATGCAGACTGGACCATTCGGTTCATCTGCTTCCTAACTCTGTGGTATTTGTCTGGATCCTCGACCAAATCCGCCTGACTGCTCGCCCTTCCGAATGCTTTGTCAAGAATTTCTTGAGGATAGAGCACGGTCGGAATTGACCTCCATTCAACTGATGCCATGGCACTGCCTCCGTCGACTCCGCCACGGTATTGCACTTCAATCATTAGCAAAGTTGGAGAAAAAAAGAAAATGTTCTGACCCGCTTGTTTTTCTATGACCTCCGGAACGTAGGCATATGTCGGACGCAACGGGCGGAAGTGATGACGGCACCCTGCCACAGTGGGCCAGGAGTTTCTTTGAGGAATATGGTTCACCAGATCTCGGTGAGTTGGGCGATGTTTTTCATGGGCCTCTTCTAGACCGGAAGTACGGCCTAAGGAAAGATGACCTGGTAGAGATTCTTCTCGATAGTAGGATGCTTCCAGAAGGAAGGGATCCATGGATAAAGGGGATGATGGTAGGGGGGAGAAGTTCTTCTATCGATATCCTAGACGAAGACAGAGGTTTCAGGTCTATATCAAGAGATGCCATCGTGGAGGTAAGGCTAGTTACGCACCTCAGGAAGTCATACATAGAGGATGAAGAGTTACTAAAGTTCGAGAAGGAAGACATGAAGAGAAGGTCCGAGGTTCACGAGATGGCGGAGAAAACCAGTGAGGGGCACGGCAACAATCTGTCTTGGGGGTGAGTCTTTGGAAAATCTATCAGATATGGAGTGTATTCCCTGTAAAGGTGGAGTTCCGCCCCTAAGTGAGGAGGAATCGAGTGCTTTCCTATCTCAGATTCATGATGATTGGGAGGTAGTAGAGAACCATCACCTCACTCGTACATGGTCATTCCCAGACTTCGCGTCGGCTCTGGAATTTACCAATCAGTTGGGAGAAATATGTGAGCAGCAGAATCATCATGCGGACTTCGAATTAGGGTGGGGCAGGGTTGTTTCTGTTATCTACACGCACAAGATTGACGCCCTCACTGAGTCTGACTTCGTGCTGGCGGCCAAGTTCGACACCATCCAACGGTGAGAAGGATGGGTGGCGTGCAGGAAGCATTGACTTCCAGACGCACAGTTTACAGGTACAAGCGAGAGGAGGTTCCTGATCGGATTCTCGAGAGTGCATTCGAGGCTGCCAGTAATGCGCCCTGCCACAAGAATACGCATCCATGGAAATTCTACGTAATGGGTGAGAAGACCAGAGAATCACTGATACCTGAGGTTGAGAAGCTGGCGAAGAAAAAATCGATAGATGAAGAAGAAATAGGGGCCGGTATCTCCAAGGCCATTGAGAAGATAATCTCCCCTCCTTTGCTAATATGTGTGACGAGTTCCAGAAGTCCTCAGGAC
>LUSA01000023.1:0-7745 GCA_001629235.1 Marine group II euryarchaeote REDSEA-S43_B8
CAGCGGAGAAGAATGGCATGCCTGGAAACTATGTGGCTGGGGCAAACATCGCCGGATTCCTGAAGGTGGCAGAGGCTACAATGGCTCAGGGAGTTCTCTGATAGTCTTCATCTTCGACTTCCTGTTCGGTGTTTGTGTAGATCGATAGAAGAAAGTAACCCCCTATGCCTGCTGCCACGATCAGTGCGATTAGAGCTGGCATCATGGTCGAACCCCCCTCCTCCTCAGCTTCAGTCCACTCTATGCTACTGCTAGAAAACTGGCCCCCTCCGAAAGAGAGCTCTTCCACAAGTTGAGTGGGAGTTAGAATCCTGCAACTAAGGGAGTCAGTGCCTTCGACCGTTACTCTCCAGCTGAATGGAATACTAACTTGTTCTCCCGGGCTAACGAGGGCATTGGGGAAGGATGGTGAAATCTGTGCTGTAGATCCAGTGCTGACATCCTCGCAGTTTATTGCCAGAGATGCGGCAGCCGAGCCGGTGTTTTCTATCACTGCAACCATATTTGCGGAATTGCCGACAGAGATATTTTCAGTAGGATTTCCACTATCATCAACCGCACCCAAAGAAACCCACCCAATACTTGGGGTTCCACTGTCTACAACAACTTGATTCTCCCATCCGAGAAGGAATTGCCCACCTCCGTAGTCCCCGATTCCTGACTCTTCAGGATTCCATGCAGTTCTGTAATCTGTAATTGTGACGATCGCTTGCTCGCTCCAAATCCTTTCAGACTCCCATGAATTGTCATCCGACCATGAAATCTCTACGACCCTCTCCCTTCCCCCATCAATGAACGAAATCCCCATCTCGTTACTGAAGTTGGAATAGCTTGGGAACCTATGCATTCCTGTGATCTCGTAGGTAACGTACATGGCATCAAATGAAAGGCTCTGACCAGCCAATCTCCTTTCCCACTTGTCCGTTAATCCTCCAGAGCCGACTACATCATCCCCCCACCCAATGGTTGAGAAACTTCTAGCTCTAACATCGTGGTCGTCGGTGCTGTTAGTGAACTCAGTGTTACCTCCCAAGATGATTGCAGAATCGTCTTCCTCCAGAATTATCGGACCAACCCTGTCAAGTGTGGTATCGTTTATGCTCAGTGTTCCCGAGGCACTAATCGTCCCACCGAAAATGGATGAACCGATCGACTCCATGTGTCCATTAATTTCTATGGTAAAGCCAGTATCTCCATACACCATCATATTTCGATGCTGGAAATCTGCAGCACTGCGCCAAATCCTTTCCTGACCAACCCTCTCGATGCTAATCTCACTCAGAGAAACTGGGTGACAGAGTGGTCCGGTCAGACCCACCCAAACGTCAACAGGGCCACTACCTAATGGTATGAAATCCTCCTCTCCACTAAGCTCCTTAGTCTCGTTTCCGAAATGTGCCGTTGCTCCGTCTAGGGAAAATCCCTGTATTGGTCGGATGTACATCCTTACATTTTGCTCCGATGCAGTTGTCGCTCTGATTGCCGACATGTTCGCTTCGTCGCAGTAACCGAATCCTGCTAGTCCACCAGGAGGGCTATCCGAAGTTATATCCGAGTCTACTAGCCTCAAAGAAGAGGAAGAATCGACGAATATCTGCACATTACTACTAACAGTCAAGTGTGAGTCTACCAAGCTCAGGGACCCTCCATTCAACACCCTCACATTTTGCGAGAGAGACATATCGTCTGACCAGGTCATATCCGATTCTATGACTATGTCGTCTCCTTCTGCTGACGCATTTATCGAAAATACGGAAACCGAGAGTAACAGGACTGCGATCAAAAGTTTGGCTTCCATCTTGCTCATTATCGTCCCGTTCAGAATTAGGAACATGAACATCACCCCTACTGGTTTGAACAATCCATTGTTTGAATGGTGTCGAAGTAAGTGCGAAGGTTCATCCTCCTGATTTACCTGCCACTCCCATGTCCTCCGACTCATTGCCTTGGGATGACCCCTTCATTGCCCCTCTTCTCGTCCTGTGGCTTTACCTCCCTGGATATCTTTCTAACACCGCTGCAATGCTTGGGGGGAAGTGGATTCCAGATATGACTGGAATTCCAGTTTACACGATAGATGGGGGCAGGGTTCTCTCAGACGGAAATAGGATGCTAGGCGATGGGAAAACCTGGAACGGACTACTGGGGGGGACTGTTGGGGGAGGCATCCTTGGAGTCCTAACTCACTCATTTGCCAGAGACAACCTTGTGGCCTCTGCTCCGTTTCTGGACCCTGTTTCTTCCTACGGAACCAGCTCTGCAGAAATTTCAGATGCATGGTTCTACATGGGTGGAGGGCCAATGACCGCCTTCGTAATGGGTTGTGTTTTAGGGCTAGGATGTATGGTCGGCGACTCAGCGGGGTCATTCGTCAAGAGAAGAAGAGGCCACAAGAGGGAGGGAGACGTCAGCTCCGAAGCACCGCTTCTAGACACCCTTCCATTCGCCGCCTCTGCATTCATATTCGGACAACTATTCCTTTCTCCCTCTTTGATCGGAAGCTCCGAACTTCTGATGGGCATGGTGATACTACTGGTTTTCACTCCAATCATACACAGATCTTTCAATATCTTAGGACACAGACTCGGTCTTAAGTCAGTACCTTACTAGCCAAACCTCGTAGAGCAATCCATTATGACTGAAATAGCCAGCGCGATGCATGGCTGGCATCGAAGTACTCGTAGTCGGTAGTGGGGGGAGAGAGCACGCGCTTGCTCTGGGACTTTCAAAGAGCGACTCCGTTTCCACGGTTCACTGCACACCAGGAAACGCCGGCACTTCCATGGTGGCAGTGAACCATCAAGTCCCCGATACTGATATTGAAGGGATAGTCGATCTCGCGATCCAACTCTCAGTCTCTCTGGTTGTTGTAGGACCTGAATCTCCACTGGTGGACGGCCTTTCTGATAGGCTCAGAGCAAATTCGATTCCCAGTTTTGGCCCACATTCGGAAGGGGCTCTTCTCGAAGGATCGAAAATCTATGCAAAGATGCTAATGCAATCATTGGGAGTCCCGACAGGGTCATTTCACAGGGTTGAGAATCAGGATGAAATAGAGAGCTCATTAGACTCTTTCGAACCTCCTTGGGTAATCAAGAGAGATGTTCTAGCAGGGGGGAAGGGAGTTACCGTGACCACATCTAGAGAAGATGCCCGTGAGGCCCTAAAATATGGAATTGAAGAAGACGGTTTCGTGCTTATTGAAGAGCATCTCTCAGGTGAGGAGGCATCGATTCTAGTAATTATGGACGAGTCTGGATATGTGATGTTGCCACCTAGTCAAGATCACAAGAGAGTGGGGAATAACGATACTGGGCCAAATACTGGTGGCATGGGGGCATATGCACCCGCCCCCATTGTCACACCTTCTGTGCTTGCAAGGGCGAGGGAGGAGATTATTGAACCAATGCACCATTATCTAAGAAACTCGAACATCCCCTATCGGGGATGCCTATATGTGGGGCTAATGATTGACTCGCAGGGCTCTCCGAGCGTCGTAGAGTTCAACGTCAGACTAGGGGATCCAGAAGCTCAGGTCACTATTCCGCTAGTTCAGTCGGATCTGGGAGAATTGCTTCTAGCAGCGGCAGAGGGGAGGGTCTCGGAAACTCAGGTAGAATTCAAGAAGCTCCATGCTTCCACTGTCGTCCTTGCTTCAGAGGGATATCCCGGAGAAGTTGTCACTGGAAGGGAAATATTCGGTTGGAACACCGAAATTGATGAGGGTCTAGTTAGGGGTTTTGTCCATCTCGCAGGAGCATCAATGGATGAGGGAGACAAGCTAACTTCCAACGGAGGAAGAGTTCTTTCCGCAACTGGATTAGCTCCATCACTTAGCGAGTCACTAGAGGCGTCCTACCAGATAATTGGAGGCATCACTCTCGATGGCTCCCACTACCGCGAAGATATCGGTTTCAGGGCACTTTCGGGTTAGTGATACTCATTCTTCTTGAGGCCCCAATCTCCAACCGTTCTACGAACGGTTAAAACAAGCGTTTGGGTCGCGGCGCTGCTAGGTAGAAGGAAACTAGGGAACTAAATTCTGCTATACTCGTCACGCTTTCTGTTTTGGTGCCGGCATGCATCGGCAGATCTTCTAGATTGATTCCTCTGGAGAATTGCGCTTCACGGATCGGCTCTCTTACAGTTGCTCTTCTTGTAATAGGAACGGCTTCCAATTATCTCGACCCTGACTCCTTCAATCACATGTTCGTTACTACATTTTTCTTCGTTGGCTTAGTTACGGCTCTACTGAATGAATCCGATAGGACAGAGGAATCCTCGCTTTTCATCAGTTTGATCCTAGGGATGAGGTTAGCCGCGGTTTACGCATCCGGGCTGGCAATCGCACAAAACGACTCAGAGGTAGTAGTGGATTGGGTCCGAGAGTCAATAGGGAGTGCGTTCTTCTCATTCTGGCTGGCCTCAATTTCTCTCGGTTTCTTGGCAATGGTTCTCATCAGGGGAACTGTCGAGAAAAAGGGCTCAGGAAGCTTCTTCCGAATGCTCCCCACAATTAGAGAAAGTCCAGATGCTGCAGCATACTCTGCATTGACATTCGCCTCTTTCATGATCCCACTGGTTTGGTTAGGACAATTAGACAGTCTGGCTGAGTTCTCCGAGGGGAGCCATCTCGGAGTGGCGTGGGCTTCATTCACCGCACTAGTAATCTTCACTCATGCCTTCTTCAGGTCTGAGGGATGGCACGTTCTGGCCTCTCTTCTAACTGTCAACTGGATTCTTTACTCAATCGGTCACCTTCATGAGATCGGAAATGAACTTCCTTCCCTATTCTCGCAAGGTGGATTCATCGAGTCCTTCACATGGTTCTTCTTGGGTTTCTGGTTGAACTTCTTCGCATTCTTCTTCTCATCAAGAGGGGTATTCGGTGACGTTGCCCCCCGGAGGGAGAAAAGCTCTTTCAGAGTCTGGTGGAATGATAACTCATACTTCCTGATGGTATCTCTGGCATTTATCACTGCCCTGGTAGTAAGAGTCGCGTGGAATGTAATTCCCGCCATGAACGCCAGTGGGACTGGACTTTGGGATATGTCTGGGGGTTCTGATCCATGGTACATGAAGCGGGTCGTAGACTACGTAATCGCTGAGAGGAGCCACCTGATATACGATCATGACAGAGCTTACCCAACCGGCGGGATTAATCCGAGACCACCACTATTCTCCTGGTCCTTGGCGCTCGGTGGCATCGCTCTATCTTGGTTACTTGAGATGCCCTCAGAACAGGCAGTATGGTGGGCTATGTCTTCGCTCCCAGCAATATATGGGGCACTTATTGTTGTCCCAGTGGCTGGAATAGCCTCGCGTGCACATAGTAGGAATGCGGGAATAATTTCCGCTTGGCTCATTGCACTAATGCCCGGACATCTTAGCAGATCCACGTTCGCTTATGCCGACCACGACTCATTTGCCATGCTCTTCCTGGCGATCGCTCTATACTTCTGGATTAGAGGACTAGAGCAAATTCAATACAAGAAGGTGTTCAAGTCTACAAGCGCAAATCCGCTGTATATTATCGCTGGCATAAGGGAGACATGGAAGAGTAATCCTGTGCTAATGGCAAATGCAACAGTGTCGGGAATCGCATTCTCAATAATGGCACTCGGCTGGAAGGGTTTCGTATACGGGTTTCGTATACGGTCCGGGAATTCTTTTCCTAGCATATTCATTCCAAGTAGTGATCAACATCTTCAAGGGAAGGGACAGCCTACAATTCACCTCTGCATCTCTTCAGATGATGTTTACCTCGATGATAATCCCTGCACCATTCTACGCTTGGCCTGGAATGAACCTACTCTTCGCTCCTAGCGGTATGCAACCCATGTTCTACATAATCGGCTTCACTTTCGCTATGGGTTGGATTTCCAGCTCATTCAGGGACAAGCCATGGCTTCTGATAGTAATGGGTGGGAGTGTACTATTCGGCTCGATTCTTTCAATTCTCTTCATACTTCAGGAAGCTCAGTTGTACAGCGGCTGGGACATCCTTTTCACGGGGGGATTCTACTTCTCCAAGAATAAAATCTTCCTAACAATCGGAGAGGCTCAGGCTCCAGAACGCGGAAGACTATTCGCTTCCTATGGGCCTATAGTGGCGGTTATCGCTATAGGATGCGCAGTAATACTACTATGGAGGGGCAGCAGGAAGAACCAGTCAGAACTTACTCTACTAGGTCTATGGACCCTGATAGCATCTTACATGTCATGGTCCGCTGGCCGATTCATCATCAACGCTACACCTGCTATGGCAGTAGTAGGGGGAATCGGAATCTCAATGCTGTGGAGTGCAGCAAGTCTGCCAACATTTTCCAAGGTTTGGAGGAACTCGGGAATAGGTACTCCCAGGACTCGTTTCAAGTCTCTATGGCCAGCAACTAAGGCTCGTCCAGGCATACCCGCTATGATCATGGTGATCCTTCTTATCTCTTCACAGCACGCTACATATGGTATCGACTCTGGTATACCGGGAAATGACAGGTCGGCAAATGAGGTCGATCAGAGCATCTACGACTTGGCACCAGATATCCTGAGGCAGGATCTTCTAGGCTTGTTCTCGGTAATGAACAGCGAACAGTACGACCCCAGCGAATCAGGGCTTTGGTATCTGGGTACCTTCGGACCGAGCTTCGGAGGACAAGGATGGAATGAGGCATATGAGTGGCTTTCTGAGCAAGACAGCGACGTTCCATTCAGCGAAAGACCAGCCTTCGTATCTTGGTGGGATTACGGTTTCCAGGCCCTTGCTTCCGGAGATCACCCTACCGTGGCAGACAACTTCCAGTCAGGGATCCCGAACAGCGGGGCAATGCTACTATCTTCAGGACAGGAAGACACTCTATCTTTGTTCATCTCAACACTTGCCTTCGGTGACAGGAAATTGAATGATATGGTTCTTGGAGCAGACTTCCTAGCTGCATTGGAACCAGAATTGTCCGGAGAACAGATCCAGGAGTTCCAAGCTATACTATCGAACGAGGACCTCGAGTTCCTGGAAACGCGATCAATGGCAGTAGTTGCAGAGTACGGCGAGGTACAGATGCTCAAGGGCAATCCGTTGGACGATGATGGGATGCCCTTGTCCGATGCAGGTCACATGTTCATCATCATAAAGGAAGGTGAGCAGTTCGAAGAACCCACGGCCAATGAATCAGAGGCTAGGACCCTTTTCAACAATGCACGTGGATCGGGTTTGAATTCAGAGTACGAAATTCTTGATTTCGAAGACGCCAAGCACTACAACGTTGGCGGCTACCTTTACACCCGAGACATAATTGATGACTACTACGACGTATCTACTGCAATTCACCGTACTAATGCGAAGTTCGGCATGGCTAGGGCGTTCCTGACAGCAGCTTTGGACCTGGAACAACTCGTAAGCGTCTACCACAAGATTTCCTCCATCGATAACTACGAGGTGTCCGACTTCGAGGAATCCCATGGAAGCACAACAGCAAGGAATCATGAAATCAGATACTTTGCCGTAGACAACCGCCTCTATCCATTGGGAGGAAGGGCATATCAGGATTTCCAGTCTTATCACAGGGGGGCATATTCAGGTATTTTCCATGCACCTACGGGACTCTCTGGCCTAGATATGGATACGTACATCACAACTACCTACGAGACCAACCAGGGGCCAAAGAACCTCCAGGAATTCTTGGACCAGCAGATGTCGGACCTCAGGGCACAGGCATCAGGTGCATCCACTGGGGAGGACATGATCCAAC
>LUSA01000023.1:7773-11502 GCA_001629235.1 Marine group II euryarchaeote REDSEA-S43_B8
GAGCTACCAGCATCAAGCCGGATTCTTTGACACAATGATTGCTAGGACCTACGTCGGATACGGGACGTCTACCCTTGGATTGCCTTCGATTAGCGGACAGGTAGGAGATGCTGACACCCCATCAACTTGGATCCTCCCCAACTCACTCACAGGGACTCCCGGGAGTTACCTACAGGGCTCTATGGCCCTCCCAGGAGCAATGATGAACCACTTCGTTCTATCCAATTGGTATGACCCGACTAATGGTTCACATTGCCAGGAAATCCAGATTTCCGGAACAGCTTCCACGGTAGCAGGCTCAACCAAGCTGACCGACGTCACCCTGTCAACAGACGCTACACTCTCAACCGGTTGGTCCGCTGTTCAGTCAGGCGGTCCTTGGGAAGTATCACCGATTGAAGATGGAGTTATTCCCACTGGATCCTCGATTCCCACCTACAGCAGCGCAATCTCATTCGAGGCCAAGACCTTGGACATCAGCAATGGCGCTACAAGCACAAGCAATGCAACAGATTTCGTTCTAACCGGGAAGGTTGACAAGTACTGCGGCTCAATCTACGACTCCAACAGAAATGTGAAGATTCTGAAGTACTACAGCGGTGCCACTTTGGAGGGAACGGTGTCTCTAGACGGGATAGGCCCAGTCCCGAATGCTAGGATTCTGATAGAGAGATCCCCATCGGTAGCACTCAGGCGAACGAAGATGGATTCTTCTCCTTCAAGGTACCAGCAGGAAAGATCCGGGTATCCGCCTTCTCGGGAGAACCAGATTTAGAATCAGCCAGAACATCACTGATGACGGGATCAGGCTCCTCCATGCAAGAACTATTCGTAGAGAGCTCCCAGAATAGGAATGTGAATGCGATAACGGGAATTCTCGGGAACGTATACGGCTCCACGTGGCTATCCGAAACAATCGTCAATATATCCGGGACAGATGGACACAGTAACGGCCAAGAGATAATTCAGGCCCCAATCTCGGCGTCCCCATCTTCCGCTGCAGGAAACCTCCAACGGAACCATGGAGGGCGAAGACCTGAAGTTCACTGGAACCGGAGAAGCGACATTCATGGGCGAGGGATCCGTAGAGAGCATGGGTTCAGTTTCAGTTCGGGAATTCACCGGTTCTCACACCCAGACCATCTACGACAACCACAGCATCACGGGACAGGGGCAGTTCTCCGGTATGGGCACCTTCGATGGCTCAATCACAGGCGACTTCCCCGGTTGTTCAGGCGATTCCGTCCCTGATGGCTCGGAAGCATGCTTAGTTAGCGAGGACAACTACATACTGAACGGGACAATAAACGGCTCTGGAAAGTTCACTTCATTCGGGATCAGCGAATTCACAAGAGATCTATTCCAGGCCACATTCATAGGATCCGGCACATTCATCACAGACTCAAACCAGAATCTATCGTCTTACGGGACAATAAACGGGACGGGCACCTTCACGGGACACGCTCTGTTCAGCGGGCCCATGGTCAGTCCTGGATCGTTCCACGTTGTAGACGCTCTACCTGGAGAATACGTGTTATCCGTAGACTTCGGGGACGGGGACGCTGTGGAGTTAACAGCACCATTCAGAATTCCACTATCCTCAACAGATATCCAATCCCCAGTTTCGATTTACGGAGGCGCAATAAAGGGCCAAGTATCCCTTTATTCTGGTCAATCAGTTTCCGAGGAAAGAGTATCCATATTCTCAATAAACGGGTCGAGCGAAGACTCTGTAGTACAGTGCCAAGGAGTAATCACCCATCCGTGCTACGTATCTACAGATGAAACTGGCTCTTTCGAAGTAGGCCCAATTGTGCCAGGAACCTACATCGCCGAAATAGATCTAGACGAGGACGGATTCCCAGAATTGTCACAGATTTTCACCTTTGAATCAGACCAAGGTACGTTGGTCTCATTCCCATCCGAGATACCTAGAACTTCTGATATCACATTCACCCTCTCAGACGAAGGAACGAGCGTAGACGACCTAGAGCTGCAGTTCTTGCCCGAGGATCAGAATCGAGCACCAGTATCTGCGATTTTCGACAATGAAACTAAAACCTACCACGCAGAATTACTTCATGGCGATTGGGTTCTGAACTACACTCTGGGTGATAATAAGCAACTATGGCAAAGGGTGAAGGTAGCCGAATCAGACATCTCTGAATCATTCCAATTCCTAGTCAGTCAATCCGTTAATGGAATAGTGTTGAACAAACCAGACAAGGACGGATCAGCCCCGCAGATTGAGTCAAGGGTGAACAATCAACAGGTGGTATTCCAGTGGGAAGGATTCGCCCTAACCGCGACCACTGACTCATTCGGGGAGTTCAGTGTCCTTCTACCACGTGGAGCATTTGTACAGGCGACCGTTGAGAGGATGATTGGTGCTGGTGGCTTCTATTCTAACGGTACCAGCTTCCAGGTAGAAGAAGGGATGGAAAACGTCACTATAGAACTAACAGATTCCATGATGGTGCTTGGCGAAGTAAGCCTGAATCGCGAAGGTAATACGTACAACCAAGGATTCTCTGGTTGGTATCCCGTCCATGCCCTAGCAAACAACCTCGATGGTGAAACAACTGCTGTATGGAGGGAGGAAGTTGATGACTTGGGGCGCTTCGATATGCTCCTACCAGTAGGTAACTGGTCATTCACACTTGACGCAGGAGGGATGTCCTCCAATTCCGTGATAAAGGAAGTCAACACCTCCATGGAAGGAGTAGTAGAATTGCTGGCTTTACCACTGGAGAACAGTACCGTCCGCATCGACTTCTTCATTGATCACGAGGGAGACAACAACGCATCAAATGGCACCCCAGTCAACTACCCCTTCGAGATAAAGCCCCTTTCCCCCAACGGTGCTGGTTACACTGTCGATTCCGATGGTGACGAGTGGATTAACCCTGGAACTGCCGAAGTATCGCTAGAACCGGGAAGATATCGAATCGTAGTTGAGAGGGCTAACTCTTCTGCCGACGAGCCGTTCGATACGCTCTATGACACGAACGAAATATTCGATGTGGAAATAGACGCCTCGACGATTGAGCGTTCGGTTGGTTTCGAACCAAGATGGCTGACTAACATCACTCTGAGAAACGAGAGCGGGGAAGTACTCCCCAATCACGAGATAAAACTACAGTCAGTGGACAGTGGATGGATTCAGACATTCTTCACTGATGAGGAAGGAATGCTTGTCGAGTACCTCAACGAAGGGGATTGGATAGTGATCGTTGAAGATTTCGAGACCAACTCGGATGTCTTTGAGGGTCTTAGAATGGACATTTCTGTGAACCAGGATTCAGCGGGAACCAGATACAACTTCTACACCCAAGAGCTAGCGCAAGTCACCCTGACCCTGCAATCATCCTCCGAAGTGGCCAATGCCGAGGAAATCGAAATCACAGTCACATCTCAAGAAGGGCTAGGCTCCTTCCAAACTTCGGTTGATGGCCTTGATCAGGCCCTGGAAATCAGACTCGTCCCAGGACTGTGGAACGTAGAGGTAAATCAAACCAGTCAAGATGGAGTCAGAATTCTCTTGACCAACTCCACTCTGATCGAGTCAGGAGTCACCGTGGGTCCGGATCACCAGGTTTACATGACCGTGCAGAAGCTAGTTAGGCTCAGCGGCAAGGTATTCTGGGATCTCGATGCGGATGGTACTCCTGGTTTCTCAGAGGGCCTGGCAAATGCAACCGTTAACCTTGCAGGAAACGACGATAGTCA
>LUSA01000024.1:0-24423 GCA_001629235.1 Marine group II euryarchaeote REDSEA-S43_B8
GTCACCGTCGGCGGTGTGAATCTTCCAGGAATTTCAAGTTGCAGCGTACTGGAAGCCTTGGCCGTTGTACAGAATTGGAGGCTGGGTGGCTTGGACGATACATGGGATAATCTCGACAGAGACGCCCCAGACAGCGTCACAGTCCAATCGACGGAGAGGCTAGACGAGCGTTCAATGTACATAGGAAAGGAGATCATCAAGGAGATAGAGTCCAGGCTCAGGTTCCTTGCCTTGGTTGGGCTAGACTACCTGACACTAGATCGAAGGGCTAACACTCTCTCGGGCGGGGAGAGTCAGAGGATACGATTAGCAACTCAGATTGGCACCCGACTAACCGGGGTAATGTACGTCTTGGATGAGCCTAGCATCGGCCTTCATCCGAGAGACAACGACAGACTACTGCAGACATTGAGGGAGCTAACAGATCTCGGGAATACACTGCTGGTTGTGGAGCACGATGAGGCTACGATGAAGCAGGCAGATTGGCTGGTCGATCTCGGACCCGGCGCTGGGAAGGACGGCGGCCAACTGGTCGTGAGCGGGACCTACCCAGAACTCCTACGAAGCGATGAGAGCCCCACAGCCGCATATCTGTCGGGGAGGGAGGGGATCCCGATTCCCGACGACAGAGTCGAGCCCGACGATGAACGATGGATCAAGATTTCAGGTGCCCGTCAGAACAACCTCCAGGACATCGATGTCAGGATACCCCTCGGCTGCATGGTGGCCGTTACCGGGGTTTCAGGATCCGGCAAGTCGTCTTTGGTCACTGAGACACTCGCACCAGCACTTCTCAGAGAGCTCCACGGAACAGACTCAACCCCCGGCGCCATGGATGGGATTACAGGACTGGAAATGGTGGACAAGGCCATAGTGATCGACCAATCACCCATTGGAAGGACTCCAAGATCTAATCCGGCAACTTACACGGGTGCGTTCGGACCAATCAGGGACCTATTCTCACAGACAAAATTGGCGAAGGAAAGGGGATACGAACCAGGACAGTTCTCCTTCAATGTCAGAGGAGGGAGGTGCGAGGCATGCAGCGGAGCGGGCTCTACTAAACTGGAGATGAACTTCCTACCAGACGTGTGGGTAACGTGCGAAGTGTGCAAGGGCAAGAGGTACACCAGGGAGACACTAGAGGTCAAGTGGAAGGACAAGACGATTCATGATATTCTCGAATTGAGCGTTGACGAGGCATGCGTCTTCTTCGAGAATCAACCCAGGATTCACAGGATAGTCAAGACGGTCCAGGATGTTGGATTGGGATACATCAGGCTAGGACAGCCTGCAACAACACTCTCTGGAGGAGAGGCCC
This sequence comes from Marine group II euryarchaeote REDSEA-S43_B8, assembly GCA_001629235.1. Classification (GTDB taxonomy): domain Archaea; phylum Thermoplasmatota; class Poseidoniia; order Poseidoniales; family Thalassarchaeaceae; genus UBA36. The sequence continues at coordinate 1,322 of LUSA01000024.1, forward strand.
AACGAGTCAAGTTGGCAACCGAACTCCACAGACCACCAAGGAAGCACACATTCTACATCTTGGACGAACCGACTACGGGGCTGGCTCTATCGGACGTCCATCAGCTAATCGAAGTCCTACTGCGGCTACGACGCAACGGTCACACGGTGATAGTGATAGAGCATCACCTCGATGTGATCAAGTGCGCAGACTGGATCATCGACCTAGGCCCGGAGGGAGGAGAGCTGGGAGGAGAGGGGGCCTGGAAGCTACACGGGTCAACACCTAAACGGCATGGTCTGACAGTACCAATCCCAAGCCTTGAGAACCCCGACTAGAACCGATATCCATGTACAGGTCGGGAAATCCCACACTCAATGACTCAACATTCCAGAAATCTGCCTACAAGGACGCTCCTTGGTGGGATGGATACGAGTCCAACATGATGACGATCGAGGGAGTAGCGGAGAAAACCGGGCTCCTCCTCCTGATTACGGCCACAACTGCACTGGTCACCGCTTTCTCGATGCCTGATAGTGCCCCACTTATCTTACTCGGTGCATTTGGTGGCTTAATCGTAGCCTTGATTGTGATTTTCTCCGGGTCCACTAATTCGATGCTAATATGCACATACGCAGCACTAGAGGGGCTGGTAATCGGGGGGATGACCTGGTTTTTCGAAGTGGGCCTCGACCTTCCAGGAATCGGAATCCTAGCAGCTTTCCTTACGTTCATGATTCTCGCATCAATGATTGCGATTTACAGAGCAGGCCTAATCAGATGGGACAGGAATCTAGCAATAGCAGTATATTCCTCGTTGTTTGCTATCATTTTGTTATACATATTCTCAATTATTGGTTCATTCACAGGGTTGTTTCAAGTCCCTTACATCCACGATGCGACTCCTCTAGGAATAGCATTCTCTCTCTTCGTCGTAGGAATCGGAGCACTCTGCCTTGTGGCAGACTTCGACTTCATAGAGAGGGGTGTCCAGATGGGAGCACCAAAGCAATTGGAGTGGAGAGCCGCGTTTGGGCTGATGGTCACACTAATCTGGCTGTACCTGGAAATTCTGGAGTTGCTGGCCAAGATTGCCATTTACTCGAGGCGCTAGATGATGCAAACAGATCTCATATTGCAACTAGCCTTAGCTGGAATAGCACTCGGTCTGTTCGAGGGAGTTCGCCCGGGCCCCCTACTCACCATGGTAATCCGAGAGACTCTAACTGGAGGGTGGTCCGCAGGTGCGAGGGCCGCATCAGCTCCAATATTCACGGATGGTCCCTTAATCGTGATTAGCGTACTGCTGTCAGGATGGGTCGCCGATCAACCTAGTCTTATGTTCACGATTTCCATGCTGGGAGCCTGTTTCCTACTCTGGTTCGGTATCGATTGCTTCAGAATAGAACCACCTGATTCTGATATCGGGCAGCAGGAGGTCACTGGGTCATTCAGCAGGGGGGTGATTACGAATCTACTGAATCCGAACGTGTATGTGTTCTGGTTCCTAATCGGCGGCCCTCTGATGGCATCAGCAGCAGACGAGGAGCCGGTAGCTCCTGTGGCCTACGCACTATCTTTCCTGGTAACGATAATCATCGTAAAGATGGTCATAGCCCTCATCTTCGACAGGACACGTGGCTCTATGTCGCCAAGAGCATACAAAATTGCATTGGGAATTTGCGGTCTGGGGATGATTGGATTCTCTGCTGGTTTCCTGTACCAGGCGTATGAGCTGTTCCCGGCGGTATTCTAGCTCTGCATCCGATACTCAGACTATGACAACGAGCCAGACCCGCTTACCTCTGCCAACCACTCCATAGCAGAGCGATAGTCTGACTCAGCCTCAAGATCGTCTTCCAGCAGAAGCGCCTGCACTACCAACCATGCCCATCCCATGGAGGCCTGCAGGCCTCTACCCTTCCTAGCCATGGAGACAGTGGAGGCAACTCCATCATCAGCGGCCTTCCTCACCAGCCCGTCTGCGAATGATAGAGGGCCAGGGAGGGTTCCGCTCTCCCAAGGAAGCCTATCCAGCTTCATTGCAGTGCTCAGCGACTCGCTTAACTCTCGTAGAAAGGCCCCGAACCCCTGCTTCCTCTTCGACTGTCTCGAGTGAACCCTCTCCGCATCCTCTCCTACCAGTCCGAACAAATCCTCCAGGATTGTCCCACCGTGCTCTTCCCAGAGAGAAACCAGAACAGGGTGGCACGACGAGTCTTCGAGCCTTACGACCTTTTCATCCAGGCCCACTACGACGCCATCCGACCTGACGTGGATTCCATCTTCTATCGAATCAAGTACACAGGCTAGCGCCCGGCGCTCGTCCTCCGTCCCACTCATGTGATCGAGGAACTCCCCTCTGTCGTCATAGGAGAACCAGTTACTACCGCCGACGAATCCATCGGTGATCGGACTTCTCCGAGTTTATTGGGAGGCATCATCGACACAGCCATGCTCCTTGCCATGGGCTCCTCTGTTTTGGCCAGCGCTGTAGGGGAGAGCCCCACCCTGGTTCCGTCGGAGAACTCGAGTTTCAGCCAGCCATCCGCCGTCCCTGACTCCGAGACAACCGTCTCTTCATCCAATCCCGCAGACCACTTGCAAGAATCTCCCTGCAGATCCACTGAAGTGTTCCCAAGCGTCCACTGCACCCACTCGGAGGGAGGAGCCGGCTCGAATCCAGTGAACACGAAACCCCCATCCCACGAGAAGAAGTACTGGCCTGCCTTGGCGTGGTCGTCCCAGACCAAAAGCCTCAGCCGGGGGTGGTTGAAGTTCTGTATGCCTACAAGATGGCCAGGCCTTCCACTCCCTCTCTTTAGGTAGCTAGCGTTACCATAGACGTCGCTCTTGAATACCGAGACCGTAGTCAGATCCTCCTCAGATGCTGCTACCAGGCTCCCAGCAAGGGAACGGGATACATCCCCTCCGCTTCTTTTGGACATCCTCTTCTTCAGCCACCTGATATCGTTTCTTTTTGAGGAGACAGCTTTGAGCTCGTGCAACGTCAATGCCATGGGGTCCTTACTACCGAAGAGGGAGACCTTCCCCAACTCCCCGAGGATCTCTGGAAGGAAACTCTCTGGGTTTTCCAGCAGTGCTTCCAGGCTCCTCTCGAGCCTCTGCTGGATTTCTTTCGAGGCCTGTTTAATTCCCCTTACCCTCACTCTCTTCCTGCGGCTCCTGTCACCGGGGAAACGAACTTCTGCGGGAGGCTTGGCCATGATATCCAATCTACCGAAAGGCATCCCAGACTTGAGTTCGTCGGGGGCTCTACATCGCTCCTCTTCTGCTGAAAGCCTCTCTTTCGTTGTCGCTCATTTCCGACGGTATTATCAGGGAATGTACCCAACCATCCTGAATCTTTGAGATTTCTTCAAGACTCCCAGAGAAGACTCTCTGTCCCTTAGTTCCAACATCACTCAGAAGCATCCCCTCCCACTCGTTGACTACAACGCTAGTAGAATCTAGACCATCTCTCTCTTCCAACCACTTCGAAGACATCTCCTCAAGGGTGGAAATGGCTTGCGAAGGACTCATGGGAGTCGGAAGGTCGAAACCCATCCCCGTCGGATCGAGATCTAGAAGAACCAGCGTATGCAAGCCACCTTCTAAATTCCTCAGAATCATTTCCAGTGGTGACGTGGCAAGATAATCTCCGTATGGATATGGCAGCGTGACCTGCCTTCCGAACTTGTACGATTGAAGTCCAGATAGAGAGACGGCAAGCGAAGTGGCAGACATCCCAGGGATTACTTCGAAACCAATCCCTTCCTCCATACATCTAGCCTCTAGATCTATGTGCGTGGTAGCTTGCATTGGGTCTCCAACGACCAAAAGGGCCACAGAATCGTTCCGTGACTCGTCAAGCAGAGTCTCAGGACTTTCCACAGACGGTCGCATCATCCTCTCCCAGGGACCTACCACGCTCTCCAGAAGGGCCTCCTGCTCCGTGGGCAGAACTGCGGTGTATCCCTCCAAGTACCTCTTTTTGCACCCCCGTGCCACACTCCGAGCCCTCTCAGTCATGTGTTCCAGATCACCTGGACCGATACCGATTAGCCATAGCCCGGCAGGAACCTCATCAGTTACCATCCCTCTCCCCTATGCTCTCATACACATCAATATGATGTGCCTCAGAACTTCAGGCGAAAGGAGCCCTTTCGACCCAAAAGAATCCCTGAGTAATGATCATCCACACGTGAGTCGAAGGGGTCCATCGAGTAAATCAACTCCTTACTGTAGGTCTTGTAAAGGAACATCTCCCAAAGAAAGCCCCTGTTCCCTCCCGCAGAAAGGAAGTCCCCTCCAGAGACCCTCCTGATTTGGGAGAGCACCGCCCCAATGTCCTTCGAAAAACCTAGAACCCCTGTCTCCATCACCACGAACTCACCATCATCGAACTCCTCCCAGGCCGACATATCGTTGATGTCCATCCTATTGCACTCATCGCAGCCATAAAGGTCTACAGTAACATCCCCATGCTCGCAGTTAGGGAACATGCTGGACATGAATTGGAAGTAGTTCCCGCTACAGGGATCTCCGATTACCATCAGCTTCTTCCCCTTGGTCTCGGACATCTCCTTAGCTACCCTGAACATCTTCTTTGTGAGCAGGTTTCGTTTTATCGGCGAGATTAGGATGCTCTTGATCATGTGGCCCTCATCTCCGTCATTGTCAAGCGATGGCGCCTACCGGCCCATCAACGTGATGCGTCACCTGAGGGTCCCAAATCGCGATGTGGAGAGGATTCTGAGTCTACTCAGAGAGAGGGAGTGGCTAGCTTCTGACATGAGGGTTTTCTCGCAGGACGATGCAGAATTCCGCTTGGTCCCCATCGATCCTGGGTCTCCAATCGCACTCCCAGCGCCCTTTGACAAATACGAGACAGAAGTGCACGAGGGTCAGCCCGACAATAGAATCGACTCCGATTGGTGGAACCATCTCACGAATCTTCTGGGGCCAGAGGTGATTACGACTCATGGCGAAGCATGGCCTTCTTCACATGAGTTCATTTCGGATATGATGATTGTAAGAATCGAGGATGCATTGGAGAGGTTCTCTGCCCAAATCGCTGAGGCCAAACTCCTTTCCCATCCTCACATCAGACTAGTCCTAAACGACGAAGGCGTCCAGGGCGAGCTAAGGATACGCAAGCTAACCCCGATTGGTGCCAGAGTCGATGGCGCGATAGTTACCGAGGCAATTCCAGACTCCATCAGCAGCACCCGGGTCCTGGTCCGAGAGTCTGGGAAATCCATCGCTTGTGATCCAAGTAAGGCGTACTTCTCGACCAAACTCCAATCCGAGAGACTCGAGACTCTTGCACTGGCCAGAGAACTTAGAGAACTACTAGGAAGACCGTTAAGGGTCTGCGACCCATTTTGTGGAGTAGGCCCTTCGCTAGCAATTCTACTTTCGGAACCGGGCCTAGTCAGCGACGTGCTGGCATCAGATCTGAATCCCCATGCAGTGGAGCTCCTGATGGATAACCTCCGCAGATGGGACGGTAGGAGCTATCCGATGGAACCTGCTCCGATATCAAGGATTTTCGAAGATCGTATAATCGGGGTCGCTGATGCCATGCAACTACAAACAAATCCGGAGTTTACTGGTAGGTGGGACCTGCTCATAGTGAACCTCCCACATAGGACACTCGATATTCTACATTCTCTTGTGCCTCTGCTTGACCGAGAGACTCCATCTATGGTGAGGGGTAGGGTTATTGTCCCAGAGAACGAAATCGAGCACGCCAACCGATCCATTAGTCGAGATCTCCCTGACTCACTGGGAGGGTTCCCTGCCCCAAATCTGAGAATAAAGAGAGACTACAGTAGCAAACTAAGACTATGCTCTTTCCAGGCTTGGATTGCACCTCGGGAGGACTAGTTTGAACAACATCCTAGACAAACTTTCTAGCAAGTCAGACGCATTTCCTGATAAGATAGCATTTGCATTCATCAGGAAAGGAAAGAAGAAAACAGACAGTATCTCTTTCAGAGAACTCGATCAAAAGAGCGATAGTGCAGCTCGCTATCTATCGAATAGAGGTTTCAAGGACGGTCTAGTAACACTCGTACTAGCACGTCCTAGTACCGAATTCGTCGTACTGATGTATGCAATGCTCAAGACGGGGGCAGTCCCTCTCCTGCTACCCCCCATCGAAATCAGGAAGCGGAACGGAAGAGCGCAACTAAGAAAAATTCTGAACAGAGCCAGACCAGAGGGGGTAATCGGAAGCGGGGCTTTGCTCGCAATTCGCAGGATTCTCCGTCTCGGACCCAGAAAGTTGAGGACAATTAACATCCGAAATCTAAAGAAATTCCATCCTAATTCTAACAACGAGTCAGATTTTATCCCGAAAAAGGAAATTGACTGGACCGACGTCCCGGCCTTTGTTAGGTACACAACAGGAAGCACCGGGCCACCGAAGGGAGTGATATACTCTCACGGGATGCTAAATTCTCTCCTCCGCACTCTCGAATCGGAGGGAATTACGTCTGATGACGTCTTCTTCGGAAGATCTGGTACGCTAATCATCCATCCTCTGATTGGAATTTCATCCGTGTCAATAATTGCTAAACCTAGACATATCACAGGGCAGGAAATAGTCGAAACCATCTCTAATTGGGGAGCGACGGCAGCATTCCTGTCCCCTCCGTCGGCAATCCATCTGGCAAACTACTTGGAAAGCCACGCGGAATCACATCATCAATTACCGGCAATGCTGAAATCTCTAACACGGATTTACGTTGGAGGGGAGACGATTTCTGCTGGTTTCGTCAGTACGATTGAAAGCCACCTATCAGAAGAGAAGCCAACCCGTGGAGGATTCCATCTTGTATACGGGGCTACTGAGGGATTTCCCCTCTGCCATGCTCAGGCCAGCACCATCATAGAAACTCACCCAAAAACCGAGTCTGGAATGGGGTTCTGTCTGGGAGAACCAGTGGGGGGGATTAGGATTAGGGTGCTTTCTTTCGAGGATAACAATGAACAGTTTGACCCTTCCATTGCATCAGAAGTCTCGGGTTCTGGACCTGGTTACATAGGCGAAATCTCGGTCATGGGCCCAGCAGTGTATTCTTCTCTTATTGGGCAGGATGAGATAGAGTTTGGAGGCCCAAAGACCACTGCTCACGACTCTCTCGATGGAACTAATTGGCATCGAACCGGGGATTTGGGATACTTAGACGAGCATGGTAGAGTTTGGATAGTCGGTAGGAAGGCTCACAGAGTTAGAACGAAAGACGGCTCTACTCTACACACCAAGCAGATAGAGGAGATCTTCAATCACAGACTCGGGATCAGAACTGCTATGGTAGAGGGTCCGGATAACCATTGGCCCGTGATTCTGGTCGAAAAGGACAACGCTCCCTGGAATGAAATGGAAAAGAGGCTGAAAGAAGAGGCGAAACGAGCCTGTCGTTTACTGGGCTATGACGGTGAGCTCACTTTCCTACAGTATGAGGGGGCGTTTCCGGTAGATGCAGGTCATGAAGCAAAAATAGAGAGAGAGAAATTGAGCGATTGGGCCAAGCAGAGACTGTATGGAAACCCCTCTAATTGACGATTCATTGGCGCCCCGACCGGGATTTGAACCCGGGTCGCAGCCTCGACAGGGCTGCATGATAGGCCACTACACCATCGGGGCCGGCTCTCCAACGAGATAGCCTTCCTTTTTCAAGGTTTGAGGGGGCATCATTGATGGCCCAACTGTGCACAGGCTATGCATGGCAGGAGCTCCTGTGGTCATCGACGTCATAGATAATGGCGGCCAATGGACCCACAGAGAGTGGCGCATGCTTCGATATCTAGGGGTGGATACGCAAATACTCCCGAACGATGTTTCGTTATCAGAAATACGTGAAATAGACGGCTTAATTCTATCAGGAGGAGCGGCCAGAGTAGGTCTAACTGGGAAGTTAGGCAACTGTGCAGAATACCTCTCTCTAGAAGTTCCGATCCTAGGGATATGCGCGGGCCACCAATTCATGGCTAGACACTATGGAGGGGATGCAGGAGAGGCTCCTAAGCCAGAGTTCGGTGCAGCAACTATTTCCCTAGTAGGGGATGGTGGTCCCCTGTTCCAAGGCACACCATCTCACCAAACGGTCTGGGAGAGCCATAATGATGAGGTAACTACGACTCCACCAGGCTTCACTGTGATCGCCGAAAGTGAGTCCTGCAGAGTCCAGGCCATGCAGAACGAAGAATTAGACAGATTCGGCCTCCAGTTCCATCCTGAAGTAAATGATACTGAGTTCGGATCAAACATCTTCGAAAACTTCGTCGAGATTTGCAAATCTGCGAAATCTGCATAGGACAGATTGAAGAAGGCCCGGCAGGTCGCCGGCTTGGTAGCAATGAAGGGCGACAAGGAGATTCTACACAAGTGCAGAAACTGCAACAGGACCGATAAGAGGCAGTATAACCCCACATCTGAGGAGCACTGCAACCACTGCAACGCCCCTATGGATCCTCTAGAGATTCGATACAAGTGCGTTAACTGCGGACACATGTCATGGGCCGAGGCAGACTCCACTGGAAGATCCTGTCACAAGTGCGGATACCGAATCTTCGTCAAGCCACGAAAAGATGGCATGGCCAAGGTTCTGAAAGCCGAGTGACAATCGCGGAGTTCAAGACCCGCCCCTCTCCCATTAGTCCGTGGCAAGCTGGCTTGAGACAGAGGCTCCGACTAGTTTCGATGAACTAGCAGTCCCGGCGACAGTTCGTCAGACACTCGCTTCCAGCAGCATCTCGATAGATCCGCCTCACTTACTAATCACCGGACCAGCGGGTGTAGGTAAGACCGCATCTTGGCGTCTCTACGCCAGACAGCTTCTGGGACCCGGATGGAAGTCCACGACGCACATCCTTCAAGCACGAGATTTAGTGAGACAGAGGGGAGCAATGTCGTCTTTCGAGGAGTTCCTGCGACCCAGCGGGTCAGAGAAGGACACCTTGGCAGGAAGGACCAGCCTGGATGCTTTCGATAGAGGAATTTCCCTATATCCAGATGAAAACATTGCTCCAGCCGGTTCCGAGACCGAAGTGCACGATGGAATGATGCCCGTCAGCCGTCTGATAGTGATCGAAGACGCCGATTACTTGGGCCATATTCGCCAAGCATATCTCAGGAGGATGATGGAGACGGTAGGGGGTGCTTCCAGATTCGTACTCGTAGCCCGGGCCCCATCCAGAATCATAGATGCACTACGATCACGCAGTCAGATGATTAGAATCCCGTCTACCGACAGAGAAACAATCACCACTACACTATCAGAAATCGCTGAGAAAAACGGCTGCATACCGGCAGAAGGAGTACTAGAGGATATATCTTACATTTCCGAAGGCAATCTCAAGAAGGCCGTCTTCACGTTGGAGATGCTAGATTCCAGGGGTCTTGCTTCAGATCGCTCATCAGTTCACAAGATGGTTCAGGCATCAACTCTTCAAGCAGGGAGGAGACTAGTAGAATTGGCTATTCGAGGCAAGGTAGTCGAATGGAAATGGGAAAATCAACGAGGAAGAAATAAGAAAGTCCTATCAGGAGCAATGGCAGAAGTTGACAACCTGATGAATAATCACGGTCTAGATTCTACCGACCTCGTCTCCCAGATCCATTCTGTCATCATCGGAAGGAGGCTCAGCGTCCCCCAGTCACTAAGGTATGAGATTCTGGATGCATTGTCGGAATGCGATGTAGGACTACAGAGATCCACGTATCCTAGGATTCACTTCGAGAGATTCCTGCATCGAACTGCCATCGCGGGGAAGAAGCACGGACTCTCAATGTAATCGTGGCGGGCGCGGCAGGATTCGAACCCGCGGTCCCCGGCTTAGGAGGCCGGTGCATTATCCAGGCTATGCTACACGCCCGTTCTCGCGAGCACGCACTCCTGAAGAAATCTGCCCCAAAAACGAACACTCTTCGTAGAGCCATCCGATGCCATGAAGCAGGGGAGGCTTCTGGGGAATACATGGCGAGCAATATGTCTGACCTGCCCAACCCCTACGGCGAGGACGACTTACCCGGCTCCTCCTCTGAGTCCGCTCTGGAACGCAGAGTTCGAATCAGAGACTCCCAGAGAGTATTCTGGACCAAAATTGCCACTATACGGTGGAGCGGCCTCGCCAGAATATCGATATCGTTCGCTGCTGTATTGGCTACGCTAGTCCTAGCATCTGGTCGGGGAGGGGAACTGGTGTACGTGGGTGTTGCACTTTTCACATTTCAGGCCGTTCTTTTCTTCCCTGCTATGCTGGCCTCTTCCTTCGCCCAGATGTCTGCTAGAGACCGACTACAGTTGAAAATTGGACGTACTAGATCCATGGAAGCCTATCCCGGTGTTGAGAGAATCCTAAACACGCTCCAAGAGAGAACACTCAGAGAGAGAACCAGACTGATATGTGCGTTACTTGCAGCAGGAGCGCTGAATTCTGAGGATAACTTCGAGACAGGAACAATTCTGGCGTCGATTCTCTTCGGATTGGCTGTATTCCTAGGATCAATCTCTATTATCAACACACTTCAGTTGGAACGTCGAATTCCAATGATAGACTCAGACTTCCCGTTGCTATCCATGCACGCTCCAACTCTCCATCAAAGTACTCTAAAGAGAGCTCTTACTGATTTGGTAGTCGCACATTTAGATCCGGAAACAGCGGGGGCATGGGACGATTGGGTCGTTGGCCTAGAAAACAAGGTCAGATCGAACCAAACTCCTGAATCTGCGGTAGAGCACCTACTTAGAGTACTACATCTGAATCACCTAGGTCTCCTTGATGACAGCAGACTGATATCCGAGTCCAAGAGGGTCTTCAGGGTCGCCGCAATTGATGATCTAAACAATGACGAGTCTAAGTTCTGCTACAGGACACTCAGAAGATTAATGGCACACACTAGGGCATGGCAACCAGGACTCTTCAGACTGATAGATAGGCTCGAGGATGCTGCATTGAGGGGGCATGTCTCCCTTATCGAGAGCCCATGGAGGCTCGATCTGGACATCCCCCCGAGATGCTCCCAGGGCCAAGGGGATCTGTTCGTGATGATTCATAACCACTCTGGACGAGAATCTCAGATAGAGGTAGACATCATTGCCGCTGACGGAGAACCCCACCAGCAGACACTGAGATTGAATCCTCCGGTATCCAGGCAGCCCAAGAAACGTGCAAAAATAGGAGAAGAAGGAAACGATATAGTAGACGTGCTAGGAAGACTGATTGACAACAGTCTGGTCTTATGGATAGGTCTAGCATGGCCCACCGGGTCAACAGGCCCTAAGCCAGTTCAGGTTAACATGAGGGGACCAACAGGGGAGACACTCTCGGCGTTCGTGGTCCAAACAACCCTCTCTTCAGGATTCAATCCAGAGGGAGCCACAGAGAAGATGCTCGATGCAGCAGTTGCAGTACGCAGAATCGCTATTTCCGTTGCGGATTGATATTACCTGGGGAATCTCTCACAGCGTCACGTTCTTGTGACCGAGACCTCTGCGTTAGAGAGAAAGATGGAGTCCAGGGAAGTTGTCATCATCGGTTCGGGCCCAGCAGCCCTGCGCGCAGCGATAGCCTGCGCTGATGGAGGAACGGTACCACTCATGATTGATGAGTTTGGAATTGGCTCTGCCTCGGGCTCTCACCCAGTAGCTGGATTAGCAGCCTCAATAGATGAAATGGACTCAAAATCCCATGAAGAGGACACTCTAGCCCTAGGTGGCGAAACATGTGACGAAGAGGTTGTATCTAGGACATGTAAACAGGGAGTCGAGACTTTAGCCGAACTTGAGAGATGGGGATTGGCCCTAAGACGTAGAGAAGGAGGTCTTCCACATGCATCCGCAGCACCAGGGCACAAAACACCCAGGCTAACGGGATGCGGGGACTCAACTGTTAGGGAGGTGACGAGGGTACTTGAGGAACAGGCTATCAAGAGAGGAATCCAGAGAAACGCTGACTGTATTTCTCTTAGCATAGTCTCGGACAATTCACAGGTTCGGGGGATTGTGACTCTAGATGTCCCCACTGGTAGAATAGACGCTATTCAGACCAAGGCAGTTATCCTAGCAACCGAAGGCCATCAGGGACTTTGGTCAAAACCCAGCGATGGATCAGGAACCGGCTCGGCACTCGCTATTTCTGCTGGGATCGATTTGAAGGGGATGGAAATCACTCCGAGGCATCCTCTAACGATTAGGGATTGTGGGATTCACATCCCTCTCGATGTTCTAGGCTCCGGTGGGAGAATAAGAAGAGAGAACGGAGACGATGTAGGCCCAGAGGAAGCCCTGGAAGGAGAACCCTGTGTACTCGATCTTAGACAGATGGACGCAGACGCAAAGGTTTGGTTCTCACAGACATCTATGCGAATAATGGATAGACTAGGGATTGATATTTCTAAGGACGTGATCCCTCTTTCTCCAGGAGTAGCATACACAACCGGTGGAGCACCATCCGACGCACAAGGAAGAGTTGTTTTCCAAGGTCACACAACAGAGGGCCTTCCTGCCGAGCTGTGGCACACAGGCCTATACGCTGCTGGAAGGAGCGCTCATACTGGAATGCACGGATCGAACGCGCTACCTGGGAATCTTCTACTTGACGACCTAGTATCAGGCAAAGCAGCAGGTGAGCACGCATCGAAATGGGCAACAGAAATCAAATTTGGAGGAAATACTCAGATTGAAGAGGCCATGAAGGGAGAATCAGCTAGGATCTCTTCCATAATGGGTGGCGATGGAATGGCAGTTGCCAAGTTTCACTCGAAGTTGACATCTGCAATCTCTTCCGGATCATCTAATGAGGTATCACTAGCCGAAGTAAGAGCGATAAAAGATACAGGAATCAGCCTAACTGATACCTCATCAGTCATGAACACCGAAATGGCAGAGGCTCTGCGGTTGATTGGTCTGGCGTCTGTCGCTGAAGCGATTCTTACTTCTGGGTGAGGAATATGGAAGATGGCCCAAGCATCTTCACAATGATCATCCAAGGGGAGATTCCATGCCACAAGGTATACGAGGACGACTTGATATTTGCATTTCTGGATATCAATCCATCTAGTCCTGGCCATACGCTAGTGGTACCCAAAGAGCCAGCCAGGACTCTTGATGAACTGAGCGATGATTCTGCGCAGGCCATCGGTAGGGCCCTGCCTAGGATATCAAAGGCAGTCCTGGAGGCCACTGGGGCATCTGAGTTCAACGTAATTCAAAACAACGGCCCGAATGCATTCCAGAGCGTATTCCACGTTCATTTCCATATCATCCCGAAGATGGAAGATGGCAGAGGACTCTCATTCCCATTCAAACCCTCGTCGATAGATCACGAAGATGGAGCACGACTATCATCTTCAATCAGAGATTTGCTGAGTCTTCCGCCCTCTCAATAATCAAGACCTCTCACCCCATCCGAAACCCGTGTCGGATATGCAGGATGCACCCGATATCGAACCTGAGCTGTCTAGCGGAGCAATGAAGCTTAGAAGGAAAAAACTCGACAATCTCCCTTGGGACCATACAGGAAGACACCCAGGAAATCCATACTTCTGGAAGATTATCCTCATTCTGATAGGCGTAGGACTTAGATATATTTTCAGAAGGAGTCACTATGAGAAGATACCAGATTTCGAAGGAGGCAGAGTGATATCTTCGATGCACATTAACGGATTGGTAGATCCTGCCACTTTGGTCCATTCCCAGGATAGAAGAATAATATCTATGGGGAGACACGATCTGATGACAATGCCACTAGTTGGCTGGTTCTCAAGAAGAATGGGATCACAACCAGTAATCAGGAAGTCAGAGATAGAAAACGGGGTTTCCGATGAAGAATACGCTAGAAAAATCAACGATAGGACCCTTCTCACGATGACTAATTGTATTGCTTCGGGATACAATGCTATGGTAATGCCCGAAGGCAAGTCTCACCAAGATCCACATCTCCACCGTTTCAAGACTGGTCCGATGAGATTTGCTCTAAATGCAGCCTCAATAGCGAAACACAGAGGCCTCCCAAATCCTGCCCTTCAGCCTGTGGGATTGCACTTTAGGTGTTACCACTGGTTTAGAACAGATGTCTTTGTCGAATTCCAGGAACCAATCCCCGTCCTAGCTCCAGAAGTCTCAGGAGCTCCTGAGAGATTGTCCGCAGGGATATGGGAAGAACCACCATCGGATCAAGTTCATTATCTGAGGGACACTCTATTTTCATCTCTTTCAGAAGTAACTCCAGATGCTCCGGATTGGGAAACGTACCGTGCTTGGCATCTGATAGGACACATCAAGGCGAATACTTCCAATTCCCAGCTGAAATCATTCAGAGACGAGGTTCTTGCTGCTAGAGAAGTTAGAGCCGCATTGTCTGACGGGCAGACTAAGGAGGACCTGATGGCGCCCGCTATCGAGGCTGCCAAAATTCTGAATGATGATCAGCTAGATGGCCGAGCATTGACTGGAATCAAGTTAGACTCCAGAATAGCCTGGACTAAATCTGCAATTGGAATTTTTCTGATGATTCTAATGTCTCCAATCACACTCCCCTCCACTGGTATTCAGGCATTTTTCGCTTGGTATCTTGGAGATAGAACCGACGAGGGAATAGATGCAAGGACAACTTACCACTTTCTAGCTGCGATGTTTTCACCAATACTGTTCTGGCTCCCGTTGGCAATAGTCACAGCATTCCTAATGTATCCACCTTCCTCGTTGAGCATCGCCATAGCTATGTCTATTTTGTTGATAATACATTTCTCAAACTTAGTTTTCTTGTTTGGCTATGATTGTTGGTCAGACTTCTCAACTTCCAGAAGGAGAGCAAAACTCGCTTCTTCTGACAGAGGAAAGAGACTCGAAGAATTGATTTCAGATGTGAAAACCAATCTCAACTTGCTCTAAATAGGACGACCTTTTGGAGTATTTGTGAATCACAACGAGGCTGCAGACAGTATTCGGTCATGGTTGGACAGTGAGAGGCTGGAGGCAAGAGAGGTGAAAGATCCTCAGGCCATAATCCACCTTCATGTTAGATACCCCCCAACTAAGCAAGGTCATCTGTTCAATATTGTAATTCCCAAGAAGAGAAATTTGGTATTGTTATACTCCATTACAAGAGTAGATGAGGGACAGCAGGAGTCAATGCGTGAAATGGCTAAAGAAGACTCAGAGTCATGGGAGGAATGGCTACACGATACTAGAATCAGAATGACATCGTCTGACTTAGATTGGGTTCTCCATGTCGGGAGAAGCAAGGAGGGAGTCGCAGGCCCACTCCAGGCCTTCAATCTCTCCAGGCCAGTTTGGCTGGATGGACTTACTCAGAATGAATTTATGCAGAGTATGAGAAGAGTTTGGCTAACCAAGCTATCATTGATTCACCAGATAAAATACGGCTTTGGAAACGGGAAGGGGAAACCAGGCCCAGTGGATGATTGGGAAGGGAAGACAGGCAGAAAATCCCCTCAATCTCCTACCAGACATTCAGAGATTGATACTGACGAGACAGGTGGGTTTGGGAAGGATTTTGACCCACTGGAATGGGCCTAGTTCGCCATCCCGATTAAGTGACCATAATGGGTATAGGTTAAGTATTCGAGAAAGTCGAATGGAGACGATGCATACCTCACGACATCTTACTAACGATCGTATATCTACCAAGAAGAGCGGTTTAGCGATTGTCGTGCTAATGCTCGTGAGCCTCCTTGCCACATTCTCACCGCAGGCTAGTGCGAGCGAAATTGTTCTGACCGATCCCATAGAAGTCGTCCAGAGCGGTGTTCACAATGATAGAATGATGTCCATGGATGCAGACTCATCTGGAAACGTCCACGTAGTCTGGAGCCGCAATACGAACCACCTCTACTACAAGATGCTAGATCCAAGGGGGGAGACGCTGATTGCCGAGACTCAAATCTCTGATCCAGGAGCTCATCGAGCCTGGCATCCAGACATCAGAGTAGACAATGATGACATGGTCCACGTTGTTTGGACGGACAAGGCAAGTCAGTACAAGATCATGTACACCCTATTGGATCCTTCATTGGACGATCAGAGCGGCGATGCGTCTCTGGACTCGGTACTTTCCGTGGTTCCAGACGATTACGAGGTTGCAAACAATCCTCAGAACAGAGACTGGCCTGCAATAGACGTAGATTCTGAAAATAATCCACATATTGTATGGGAAGACTCGTTCGAACCATTGGAACTATACTATCAACAATCTCAGATTTACTACAAGATGATGTCAATTGATCACGTCGCTAGAATGGTAATAGTGGAGATTGACAGCACACTGTTGACCCCTATCCTTGGACAGAAGGGTCACCCAGATATCGCCGTTGACGTAAACGACTTCGTTCAGATAGTGTGGGATGATACTAGGGGCGGTCAAGTAGAGATGGTTGTCCCTATCGATACATCTGGCTCTATGAATGCAGAATGGGCTGATATGTGTGCTGTATTCTATGGAGGGAACTTTGCGAGCGGCGGGTATTTCGTGGGTCTAAAGCCCATGCTTGTCAGTGCCAATATGAGTGTATACGAAACCCTCTATGCACTAAGCGGCAATTGGCCAGCAGCAGCGACCAGTGGAAACTGTGCCGACGCTTACCAGACCGGAGGATCTGGGAGCCAGGGCCCGAGAAACACTCCTCTAGGTCCTGGAGACTCCTCCGGAGGGATCAGAGAACTCACTGAGGTGGTTTACAACAACCAGGCGACCAACCTACCCGCTGATGGCGGTTACTACAGCGAGTTCTGGGGGCCTGCAGCAACTTGGGCCTGCCTATCCTACAGAGATGTCCAAGGAAGGCAGGGACTTTCTGCAAACCCCCCAACAGCTCTGGACCATCGATGGAATGACAATGCCACGAGGGTTGTAATTCCAATTTCTGACGAAGGACCATACGGAGGGACGCCAATGGACAACGACGATACGCAGAGCATCAATCAGGCCCACGACGCTTGTGTTTTGGCTCAGACAAAGCCATATCCTCTCTGGGCAGGCTCCGACACTTCTGTAGGAAGTTACATGCTTGATCTTGCCCAGTGCCCTGTGGGGTCAGGACTGAACACTAGGTCATGCAGCGGGGCTACGACTCGAACAACTTCCGCAGAGGGCCAAATGTATCAGTTCCCAACAACCGCAGGCTCCTCGTCGGAGCTCGAGATAATGGTAGAGGCAATGGTATACTTAGCTACGAATAACTCTCGAGAGATCTACATGACTGTTCTAGACCCTCACTCGCTTCTAGAGAATCCATGGCCTGGTTGGACTAGAGGCGATCCAGGTACAGAATCTAATCAGCAAGGAGGTTACTATACCGAGGATTTGGGTCCTTCAGAGGATGAACAGGGCTACGGACATCTGGTTGTTGTGAATGATACCCAGATTACAAACAACCCTGCTTACAGCCTACACCCCTCAATAGCAATAGACACATCAGGAAATACGCATCTCGCATGGCAAGATGGCCGACTATATCCTGGCTGCTCAGGGCCGACAGGTGGTATCGATATCGAAGGCGCCTACGAAGTATACTACACCAGACTCAGACTAAGAGGTGCTGCAGAATGGGACGGAGTCCCCGAGGGTCTACCAGCATACGGGATTAAGCAAATCGCTTCAAGCGCGATTTCGAACTCTGAGCAATGCGAGGGTGCTAGCGAAGAATTCCCGTTTGCGCCAAGCTCTGTAGCCCCTTCTATCTTGACCGACTCCTTCGACAATGTCCACCTGGCTTGGATAGACTACAGCAATACTGAATGGCAGGAGACAATTATGTATGCCAGACTAAACAATACCAACGAGGAGTACCCGCAGGGATTCCCATTGAATTCTGCAGCCTCTTCGATACTGGACCCATGGGAGATACAAGAAGTCACCAACTGGTCTTCCGACAAGCTAGGACCAGCACCCTGCCAGCCAGAGTGCAATACCGCCGACGGACACCATCTGTTCCCTGACTTCAATCTCGATCGCGGGATGCCTCCTGCATTCGCCAACGATCTCGGTAGTGGAGCACATATCGGATGGTCAGACAAGAAGTGCGACTGGGACGGTCAGAATGCGAACAAGTGGACTCTTTGCTACGTACACGTGCTGACTGGCCTAGTGGACCTCTCACTGGCCTGTGACGAAAAGATACAGGCAAATCCGAATATTGAGGGATACCCGTACGATTGCCCTTCAGACGCTGAGACATTCTACCATACCATTCAGCCAGGAGAACTTACAACGTTCAACATCACAATAGCTAATCCCACCCCAGGGCCCGCGGAATTGGTCCAGGATACGTTCACCATAACAATGGAGGGCGTTCCAAATAACTGGACTGCAACACTATTCTACACGACCAACAATACCCCGATTTTTGACTCAACTAAGATTTTCCTCGAGGGCGGAGCCATAGATCCACTTTACCTAAGAGTCAGAACACCCACAATCTATCAGGCTAAGAGCGACGAACTTGCTCAGATAAGCATCATCGCAACCTCGCAAAAGGACCCAGCTATCCGCAACAAGCTAACCTTGCTAACTCTGATGGATGTTGTCCATGGAATAGAACTTGATACGAGCCATTTCCAAGTAGATGTTGAGCAGGGCAAATCGGCAGTCTTCTCAATTTCGATCAAGAACACTGGAAACGTTTTCGATACGTTCGCATTCTACGACCCGGCTACACTGGACGGACAAAACGAGTGGGCACTTCCGTTTGGATGGGGGATAGACTTCCCACTGTCGCTATCCTTGGATCCAGGTCAATCCGTAACTAGGAATCTAAAGGTCAGTGTCCCTGAATCCCAGGACCCCGGCACCTTTGCCATATACCTGAAGGGATGGTCAACCGGCGAGCCTGTCTTGTCTGTCGATAGAGGGACATTCGATGTACTAGAGTTATGGATAAACGTCTCAATAAGGACAACTGGGAACATTGTATTCGATATCGGGGATACAAAACTGTACGTTCTTCCCGGGGAGTGTGCCAGATTCCCTGTTCAGGTGAACAAGTACTTTACTCCAGGGAGTCTAGTTTTCACAACTCCCGGCGCACCGATGGAGAGGCCAGAAGAGGCAGATATCAACTCATGGAGGTTCGATCACTGGACAGTGGACTTGGACTTCTCAGAATGGCCGGGGGGATCTTCATCTGCTGATCAGGATATCTACTGGGCAAATGTGGGTAACACATACACAGTCACAGCCGAGATGTGCTCTCCGTTCAATGCAACCGCTGGAATTGGGGAATCTGTCACAGTCCGTGCGCATCTGGATGGCTCCCCGAAAGTTCGTGACTCTGTGCTAATTCTGACTAATGTTGTTCAGAGGTACGAACTAGAATCCTCAGTACCTGAGACTATACTAGACCTATACCCCGGTCAGTCCTACCAAATGAACACCACAATCTCCAACCTAGGCAACGGCCAAGACAGGTTCGATGTCACAATCGAGTCCATAATTGACGATAAAGGAGCGGCTCACGTTTGGGACATGTACATCCCGAGGATATTGTTCGAGGAATTGAACAGAGACGAGTCACAGACCGTTCCAATTTACATCAACGTCCCAGTTCAGACCTTAGCTGGTGATTACACCATCACATTCAACGTCCTGAGTGAGGAGCCCTATGAGGGAACTAGAGTTCAGGATCAGGTGGTACTCAGAGCTACCATAATCGAGTTCCACGATATGCAAATTTCTCTGGATCCGTTGGTGGAGAGCAAAATCAAGACCACGGCCCCAAGCAGAATCGTAAGATACACTCTCAACGTCTCAAATTATGGAAACGTGGCTGATCAGCCTACGATCCACAACCACACATACGATGATGTGAACAAAATCTGGTCCGTGAGTCCGGGCCTGGGTTCTCTCAGCACATGGGAAATAGACTACGCTCTCTTGGAAGGGTTCGGTAGCGAGTTCCCGCTTGAGAAGCCATGCGTAGAACTAAATGTCGAGGAGGAGAACCAAATCAACCAGCAAGTCTCCCAGGGAGAAGGACCCGACTATTGCTATGTAACCGCAGGAAATACCATCACACTTCCCATGATGGAGCCCTATACTACTCTGCAACTAGTTGTCATCGTCACCGTGGCTCCCGATGCATCGCTGGTTGACAGAAATCTCGGAATCAAGGTCCTATCCATGCACGGCTCTTCTGACGAGGGCGGTGATTTCGATGAGACTGAAGTTTGGACTGACTCGTGCACATTGGATAGCAACTCTGACGGTATCCCCGACAATCCCGCTCCCGATTGCGATACGAATGAGCAGGTCCTCGAGATGCGCCTCAGAGCTCCCGATCTAGTTCTAGAGAGCGTGGTCGCTCTAGACAGAGAAGCCGCGATTGGAGAGATGCTCTCGGTCAATGTATACATCACAAACAGAGGAAACGCACACGCCGCTGACGTCAACATCATCCTTTGCAAGGATCAGTCCGAATCTGACATCAAGAGGAACGGATGCAAGGAGGAGAACATTGTCTACAGGCAGATTGTAAATGCTATCATGCCAATAGGGCAGTCCGAATCAGATCTGTCAGACCCGATTACCCTGCTATACATGGTCGAAGCCGGCAACCACGATATCGTAGTCGTAGTAGATCCTGACAACAATATCGTGGAAACCGACGAGAGTAACAATATCGAGAAGATAGGGACCATGAAATCTCCACTCGGAGCAATCGATGTAGGCAGAGAGATTGTAGTTAGATACTCTGTTCCGGTTATTATCATAGGAGCAACCTTCTCCCTATTCGGAGTCGCAGGCTTCGTAATCTGGGGGAGGAGGGTCGAGGCACTCGCTAGATTCTCAGAACTGAGTAGTCTATTGCCAGGTTCAGATGATGATGACCTAGTGTTCTGAGGTTTACTTAGCCATCCACCATGGAAGCGGCATTGACTCTCTGCCAGAGACAAAGGAACCAGAATTGGTCGCGAAATCCCTCATTAGTTTCTCTCTCAAAGCATCCAAGTCCAACGGTCTTCGGGGGTTCCTCATCATGGCGTGTGCAAGCTGCCTCTCTTCGTAAGATTCGAAGCCCCTTTCCAGACTCGGAGAGACCTTGTGCATTACTTGCTGATGAAGCGCGATTATCGAATCTCTCTGTCTGTCAACACTCTCCAACGCCGCATCCAACTCTGACAAGATCCCCATCGCATCTACTATCGGTAGGCTCTTCCTGGAACTAATCTTGCCCAAAACACTCTCCAGATTGTCGGGAAGACCTCCGGAAAAACTCACCCCTCGAGGCATCTTCCTATGCTCGGCTCTGAAAAGGTCGGGCCCCAAATCCAGACGAATCGAGAACGACTGATTGACTCTGTACACTTTCTTAGGGGGGCCACCCTTGTCCGACTTCTTCATTTCCGAATCTACGAATCCAGCTTCCTCCAGGACCTTGAGGTGTTTTACAACCGCCTGTTGGCTGACGTCAAGCAACTCGGAGAGTTGCAATGGGTAGTGAGGCTCCTTTACGAGATGTCTGAGAATCGATCTCCTAGTAGGATTCTCCAGAATACTCAGAGACTCATCGAAGCCCACCACCACTTACCAACTCAAGGTTGGGTAGTCAACGTCCTCTAAAAACCCAATCTAGAATTTATTGTGACCATATGCGGTTCAGTTCATCCCTCGTCCCACGACTTCCATGACTCGCCATCCTTCTCGTTTGAAGCATCAGTAGATATGGTAGAAGGAGGTTGTCGATTGGTATCTGAGAACGGATTCGGCGCCTCTGGAGGCTTCTGATCGCCTTCCATATCACTTTGGGCATTTCCTATTATCACTCGACCGTCATCAATTATTACGAATTGGTCCGGCGCCTTCCTTTTGTCAGTCCATACCATGATTGCTAGTACAAATCCAACCAGGCCAATCGGGGAACCCAGGCAACAGCCTATGTAGAACAAGTAAGTCCATACGATTCCGCTTAATTTGTTCGCAGAGTCCTCATCGTCAACAAGCCAGAGCGTGGTCGTACCAAGATTCTCCAATGTGTACTCTCCTCCAATATTCTCGAAGACTCTTACAACAGAAAATGAAGTCCCATTTCGCTCATCATAACGATCAAACTCTAGCGCTCTAGCCCCTCTACCCGGCAATTCGTTACCCTGACTGTCTGTCAATATCAGATCTGCATCGGGTGAGCCGTCATCGGACACCCTAAGTGCCGAGACCAAGATAGAGCTCTCTATCTCGAACGTAATCGAATCACCTGGCTCCAGTTTCACTAGAGAGTTACTCTCCGGATTGTACAGCTCGTTGTAGTCGTCGAATACTTGCCACAAAGAAATCACGGCCATCAGCAGTAGGGCCGCGGAGGAAGCGGTGGTGATCCTGGCCCAAGCCCTCTTCCTGTCGGTCACAATCCTCCCTCCGGGCACTCATCTATCAGGCTTTTTTCAGTAAGTTATGCCCATTGTGGCGAGCTTCTCTGGTAGGTAAGTATCAGTGACGAAGTCTAGACCGTACTTTGCCAGAGACTGCTGCTCCGCTTTTTTCCCTATTTCTTGCATCAGTTGGATCTGCTCTTGCCACCAACCAGTAGCGAATCTTGGATCACTCAATTCTGCCTCCAGTGCATTCAGGTCCTGTTTTGTCAAATCGTCACTTGGAAGGTCGTAGGCTAGTATATCATCGGCTGTTATCCCTAGATATGTTGCCTCCTTAGTAGCTAAGTATTCTGAGATATGAGCAGTTTTGATTGCTCCATAGGCTATGCTAGCATAGATCCTGAATGACCAGGGGTCGCAGTCTGCGAAGACCAATATCGGCTTGTTCCACTCATCACTCATTCTTCTCATAATCCTCCTAGTAGACCTTGCCGGTTGACCCTTTAGATGGACTAGAGCGCACCTCGCCTCCTCATCGAAACCATTCTCTACTAGCCTGTCGAACATTCCACCAGTCTCTATTGCCATCACGAAGTCGATATCCTCTTCCACCATCCTAAGCTTCTCTGACTCTACGTTATACGGAACCCCGTATCCAGAATCACCTACGTCGTCTCTACAGTTAATCCTCATCCAGTCTCCTCTACGATTCCTCTCCTCAAAGGTGACGTTGCCGATGATTCTCGCACCGTCCTCCTCAGGCCTCAGACCGAAGTCCTCTCT
>LUSA01000024.1:24449-54229 GCA_001629235.1 Marine group II euryarchaeote REDSEA-S43_B8
TTCCATCAGAGATCATTCCTTCAACGAACTCTGAGATGTGTAGTGCCCTCAGAAGTTGCCTGGCAGAACCAAGAGATGTCGCGTCTCTGACCGTCTTCTTCTTCCCGTACTTGTATACTCCAAGCTTCTTGTCGAATCCTATGTTTGATTTCGATCTCACTGGCAGGGTCATAGTAGGAGGGTTACCTTTCATCATCTTATCATGCATTTCCGAAGCAACCCCATGCAAAGCATCAATCACCTCTTCCTTCGTTTTTTGTCTGTCCATTGTCACTCGTCCACCTCCATTCCATCTTTAGTTGTGAAATCACCAAACAGGCTTGTTTGCCCCTCAACTAGGGGCCGAGCCTGGGACGCTTCACTATCCTCGGCTCTCTCTTTCAGCTGGGGGATGGTCTCCTTGGGTTGATCCAACTCCGCCTCGGCCGCTTCCAGAGCTTCTGATTTCCTCAATTCCTCTAGCAGCTTCTCATCGATCTTAGACGCACCTATGACTTCTCCATTACCTCTGTAGAATATCTCTGCATCGCTCCATTCTCCCTTTCTCAAACCAGAGACTCCGAAGTGTATTGTCGTGGCAGTTCCTGGATTCAGTGTATCCAGCCTCCATGCCCATAGTCCCTTGGCCTGCTTGGCCCCACCTAGGGGGTTATCGGAAATTGCAGTTCCATCTCCTTCCGGCCATTTTGCTAGAATGGTGTACGCTCTTGCTCTAGCAGTGTAGTTGTATATGGTTATGGAGCAAGTGGCTAGGCCCTTTTCATCATCCCAACCCATCTCCTCTTCGCAGAAAACTGCATCCATTATCCTGGTAATTATAGGTGCTAGATCAGGCTCATCCCTAGATAGGATTTCTGAGGATTTCTTCGAGATTTCTGGGAGAATTATGTTTATGAGCTCAAATTTTTCTCTTGCTTTCTTCCTCTGAGAACTCTTCTTCAGATGGCCCTTCAGGCCTCTTCCAACCTCGAGCATGGCTAGCCTAATCTCTTCGAACACCTCTTCGTTGTCGGAAACAGCCTCCTTGGCTTCGCTGGTGAACTGGACATTAGTAGATGCTAGATGGATTAGCACTGCTGCAGGACCCTTTGGGATGCCCTTTCCTCCGGGATGATCTAAACCGTATCTCTTCCAGTCAACCGCCTCAAGCGCCTTCGTGAGGAGACAACCTCCTTGTTGATACATCAGGGGGACCCTATTTGCAAATCTTAGGACCTCGATGGGTCCATCCGCGCTAAGATCTCCACCAAAGACCAAACCAACCTCAATCTGAAACGGGTTTCCTTGAGTTACCTTCGGGTTTCTGGTAATTGTCGATGCGAATCTGGAGTCGATTGCCTTCGAGAGCCCCTTTTTGATTAGGAGGTCCTCTATAGGAGAAAGACAATCGGTCGGCGGTGAGAGGAGCTTCACCTTCCTGAATGCGTTGATCATTCCTTGTGCATCGTCTCCGGATATCCTCTTGGGGCTCCTCCCCTCATCTAAACCGGCTTCAGCTAAGATTTCCCGTGCCGCCCTCATGCTGACCCCCGAGAAGTTGTGCCGCAGGAAGGATGTCATTTTCCTCTCCTCGGCTTCTCTTAGCATCCTCTGTAGAGAACCTAGTTGAATTCCATGGGGATGAGGCTTGATCTCGCTAACCACCCGTGGAAGCCTATCAGTGGTTCTCTGCCATTCGTCCTCCTCAATCGTGCTCCCATCCCTGTCTCGAACAATCAGTGAGATACTTGCATGAGGGTTGACGATAGAGGTCATCCTTAGGTACTGATGGACGGATTGTCTACCTCTCTGGTACTTGGCCCTCATCTCTGTCTCAATCTTTAATCCATGAGGAACCGGCTCACTGGTCTTTTCATCTAACCATATATCTCTACTTTCTCCGGATTTGGTTGCTTTGTTTCTACGAGTGTCTATTCCAAGCTCCACAAAAACTGCAGAGGAATCTCTGGAAATTTTGGAAATAACCTTCGTCTTTGATCCAGCTGTCAACTGACCATACATCACAACTCCAGTGATTCCTATTCCTTGCTGACCCCTTGTCTGCCTAATTGCATGGAATCTTGATCCGAGAAGGAATTTCCCGAAAACGTTCTCGATGTCTTCTCGTGGAATTCCTGGTCCGTTATCTTGGGTAATCAGCCTCAGCCTATCCCCCTTCAATCTCTGAATTTCTACTCTAATCTCTGGAAGTATCCGAGACTCCTCGCAAGCATCTAGCGAATTGTCCACAGCCTCCTTCACAGCGGTGATTATTGATCTCTGAAGGGTATCGAATCCAAGGAAGTGTTTGTTCTTCTCAAAGAACTCACTTATCGAGATCTGTTTTTGTTTACTAGCGAGTCTTTCTGCTGGGTCCATCGTATACCACCACCAAGTCCTCCCTTGTCCGACTGACGAGGGGCTTGCAAGGTAGCCTATGCCCGAAACGAGAACGCTATTGAACAATGCCCCATTCTCGAGGAGAACTTGACCTATTGTGAGAATATTTTAGGATGCCAAGATGTGATTTTACCTGTGAATGCACTGGTCATTACCGTTAGAGGACTTGCAAGATACAGCTTTCCTGGCCCAGAGCGACCCTGGAAGTTCCTATTTATCGCAGATACAGTGACTTGTTCTGGATTGTCGCTTACCCCGGGGCCTGCACCGATGCAAGCACCACAACCAGGATCGATGAGCTTGACACCAACCTTCTCGAATATAGATGTCCAACCCATCTCTAATGAGAGATCCTTCACTGACTTTGAGCCGAATTGGATGTAGCAGTCAACTCCATCTGCAACTACAAGACCCTCTCTAAGTGCTGCTTCGCAAACCATGGCATAGTACGAGAAGTCATCATCCTTGCCCGCAGTGCATGAACCCGCATAGGCGATGTCTATCGCAACCTCTCCTAATTCGTCAATGTAGGCCCCGTTTGTAGGATAAGTCGATCTCATGAATTCCTCCATCGTAGACCGCGCCTTCATCAGGTAGGACAAATCTACTCCTGATATCCCCTTCCTCCATGTGCTCCCGTCTGGATAGCAGCCAATCGACTGTGATATCGTCTGCCTCACATATGCCGGTCTTCGCACTACACTCTGTAGCCATATTACACAATGTTGCTCTTTCATCCATAGATAGGCTTGCAAGTCCCGGGCCGCCGAATTCCATGCTTCTATCCAGAGTCTCAGACTCCGCAGCAAAACGCCAGAGAATATGGAGAATCACGTCTTTAGCGGTACAGCCTGGATCCAACTCGCCCGTCAATTCGAAACGAATACTTTCTGGGACCTTGACGAACGCGAATTGATTGTGAATAAGGTTAGCATATTCGGTGGAACCCACTCCATAAGCCAGTGCATTGGAAGCGCCTCCCATGCAAGTGTGCGAATCAGTCGCCTGGATGAAGTCACCAACGTCGATGAACTCTTCTCTCGCAACTTGGTGGCATATTCCTGGACTCACCCCATCCTTGGCAGAATAGTCTCTCACTCCGGTGAACTCTTGAAACAAATTCTGCATATCCCTTAGGGTCTGTATCTTGTCAGTGAATTTCCCAAATCTTGGAACGCCAGTAGCGTAAAGCAGATGATCCTCAAAAACAGCGAATTTAGAGGGATTTGGGATCTTGTAGTCGTTCCCGTATTCCTCTTCGAGGAATGTGTGTACCTGAGCAGTAGTGAACTCGTGAGAATAGCCTCCATCGACCTGTGCTAGAACAGCATCTCCAGGTTTCACGAATTTTCTCGTCTTATCGCCCCCCAGTAGTTTGTTTGATACTAATTTCTCTATCATCGTCATCGGGCGCTCTTTAGTGTCAAATTCTGGGAGAGAAACTTCTCCCTCCTTCATCCTCTTAGCGAATGGCAATATCCCTCCGTTCTCCAGAATCAATCTACTCACCGGGTCGTACTTCTCCGTGAACTCAGTCAGAGGTATACTTTCGCCGTCCTGAAGCCTACTTAGGATCGAGTGATCCCCCATTAGCTGCCCAAGATTCAGGTTGTTTCGTTCATGTATTGGTGCAAATGAGGCCGCAATCACTATTCTGATTCCCGACCACCTCTCACACTGAGGCGCCGTCTCTCTGCTTGATCCAGTACCCTTTCTATGTCCGGAGACGATTACTTCGAAGCCGCCGTCAATCAAAGCTCTTGGCTCGAAAACCCTTCGTCCATCGTGAAGTAGACCAGCATATGCATTTTCAGCTATCGTTGCAGGGTCGTAATCGAAGCACACCCAAGCCGGAGTCATCACATCTGTGTTGATGTCATCAAGAAGATCATCGACTGACAAATCTTCCATTCGCAGGTTCAATCCTTCGTACAGTTGCTTTCGAATCAACTCCAGATCCTTTGTTAGGAACAGAACTCTCTTTCCTGGAGTGAGGCCTATCCTCTCTGGCGGCCACATTCCTTCAGACATCGTTCCCCTCACACGTGCCAGTGAACGTTCGTATTTCACGATTCTCGATGATTAGTAATGTCTAAACTTGCTCCAGAAGAGAACACATTAGAAATATTATAACCTTAAATAAGATGCCTTTTGCGGATTTAATACCTTTCGTAGAAAGGAGGTGAGGATGAATGTCATACCTTGTTGAGGATACAGTAAAGTGCGATGAATGTGGAAGCCGAAATCAGAGGAGAAGTGGTCTGTGATGACTGTGGACTGGTGCTGGAGGACAAGGTGATTGACCAGGGCGCTGAGTGGCGTGTGTTCAGTCCCGAACAGGGAGATCAACGAGCAAGAACCGGTGCCCCTATGACTGTCATGCTACATGACAAGGGTCTTTCCACGGATATCGATTGGCAGAACAAGGACTACTCCGGTAAGTCGATTTCTAGTAGGTACCGTAGCCAATTCTACAGAATGAGGAAATGGCAGAAGCGCTCTCGAGTGAGCAATGCCACGGAGCGAAACAAGGCCATGGCACTGGCAGAGCTGGATAGGATGGCAAGCAGGCTTGATCTTCCTAAGACCATCAGAGAGACCGCTGCAGTAACTTACGGAAAAGCGGTCGATGCGAGGCTTATCCGCGGTAGGTCGATCGAGGGAGTCGCAGCCGCGAGCCTATATGCCGCATGCAGAATCTGTGAGAATCCGCGCACCCTGGACGAGATTGGGGAGGCTAGCAGAACCGGTAGAAAGGAGATTGGTCGCACCTATCGATTCATGGTCAGGGAACTGAGGATGAAGATACCACCAACCAAGCCTGAGGACTACATCCCTAGATTCTGTTCAGGGCTTGATCTGGATGCAGAAGTTCAGGCCAAGGCCTACGAGTTGATTGCAGCTGCACAGGAAAAGGAATTGACCAGTGGCCGGGGGCCAACCGGTATCGCTGCATCAATCATCTACATCGCTAGCGTTCTTTGTGGGAAGAGAAGGACCCAGAGAGAGGTTGCTGAGGTGGCTGGAGTAACGGAAGTTACGATCAGGAATAGGTACAAGGAACTCATTCAGAATCTGAACATAGAACTTGAGATTTGATTTCTCAATCATGAGCAACCGGTTGTAGAACCACACTCATTGCATTTCAGACAAGTGCCGTTTCTGACCATCTGGCTGCCCCCGCAGTCTTCACAGATGTCGCCCGTGAAACCTCTCTCCCTCGCAGCCTGCCTGGTCCTCGCATCCACATCTCCCACTGCTGCTTCTAGGGTCATCTGAACCTCGCGCCTCTCGCCCTGGCTCCGAGACAGTCCCTGTTCAGTCACCTCTGGTCTGCTGATGGAGAATGGGTTCAGGTCCTCCTCATTCAGAGGAACATGAGCTAGGTCGTCCCTACCGGCATACTCGATTGCGAGCTCGCGGAAGACCCAGTCGATGATGCTGGATGACATCTTCACACGTCCACTGCCCCCCTCTATCATTCCGCTTGGCTCGAACTTGGTGAATGTGAATGACTTCACGAATGAATCGATGGGTACTCCGTGCTGTAAACCGATAGACACCGCGATAGCGAACTGGGATAGGAGGGCTCTCCAAGCGGCGCCTTCCTTGGAGGTGAGCAGGAAGATCTCGCCGAGCTTGCCGTCTTCGTATTCTCCTGTGATGAGACGTACGCTGTGACCGCCCACTCTGGCCTTGAAGTTCGCCCCCCTCTTTCTGTGGGGGAGCGGTCTCTTTGAAGCGATGTAGTTCTCAACAAGCGCCTTTGCAACAGGCATCGCCACCGGCTCTGGAAGTGGTAGGGCGCTCGCGGCCTCCTCCACCATCTTCTCGACAACACCCTCCCCTTCATCCTCCTCTTCTAGGTCCATGGAGTCCACTAGCTGACTCATCAAGGGCTGTGAAAGTTTGCTCCCATCCCTGTAAACGGCGCAGGCTTTGTTCATTGTGGCGTAGCTAAGGTTGTATGCTTCTCTAACGTCCTCTATTGAGCAGTCGGATGGCATATTGATCGTCTTTGAAATCGCTCCCGAGATGAAGGGTTGCGCGGCAGCCATCATGTTTACGTGACCCGAAGGAGCAATAGAACGGACCCCAGCTCCCGATGGCTGAGCACAGTCAAAAATCGGCAGGTGCTCGTCTTTCAGACCTGGAGCTCCTTCAATGGTGTTCCGACCAATAATCTCCGTGTTTGCAACCTCAATTTCTTCGTTTGTCATGCCAATATGGGAGAGAGTGTCGAACCATGGGTTGCTGCACTTTTCCTTGCCGTCCTCGTCCAAGTAGAAATCGTCCTCTGCCAATCCGAGATTTTCGACACAGAACTCTTTTCCAAGAATGTCCGGTGAGAAAGCATTCCTAACATGGAATACTTTTGGCAGCTCAGACTCAATTTCAGACAATTTTTCGGAGGTCATTCCGGCGTTGCTTAGTAGCTCATGGGGTATTGATGGACTCAGTCTGCCGGTTCCCACGACATACTCCTCTATCCCTTTCGCTTCTGACTTTGAGTAACCAAGTCTGGACAAAGCGCTTGGCAGTCCTTGGTTGATAATTCTCAGAGAGCCACCTCCTGCAAGTTGCTTGTACTGTACCATAGAGAACTGGGGCTCGATTCCTGTGGTATCCGCGCCCATTACGAGACCGATTGTTCCCGTTGGAGCAATTACCGTCGTCTGGGCATTCCTGAAACCATGTTCTTCACCCTCCATTACTGCTCGATCCCAACAGCTTCTAGCGGCTTCTAGCAGATCCTTGGGACACTTCTTGGAGTCTATTCCCATTGGTAATACTGTTATCCCTTCGTATTCTTCAGCAGGAGCGTTGTATGCAGCTCTTCGATGATTCCTCATCACGCGCAGCATATCATCAGAATTACGTTCATAATCCGGAAAGGGGCCGAGGTATGAGGCCATTTCTGCACTGGTGGCATATGATTCCCCGCACATTATGGCAGTTATAGCCCCACATATTGAGAAGGCCCTCTCGTCATCATATGGGATTCCCATGTGAGTTAGAAGAGATCCGATATTGCAGTAACCTAGTCCAAGAGTTCTGTAATCATAGGAGCCCTTCGCTATAGACTCAGAAGGGAACTGAGCCATTAGGACACTGATTTCCAGGGTAGCAGTCCATACTCTGACACTGTGCTTGAAGTCTTCAATCTGGAAGGTATGACTATCTAGATCGTAATAATGTAGCAGGTTAATACTCGCTAGATTACAAGCAGTATCATCTAGGAACATGTACTCAGAACACGGGTTTGATCCATTGATTCTCCCTGCTTGGGGGCAAGTGTGCCATTCGTTTATTGTCGTGTCGAACTGTACTCCAGGGTCCGCACAAGCCCAAGCGGTGTAGGCAACTTTGTCCCACAGCGCCTTGGCATCCACAGTTCTACAGGGAACAGCATCCCTTCCTTCGTCCGCAGCAGCGTCCCTTTCCGTCCTAAAATAGAGGTTCCACTCATCTCCAGATTGCACAGCATCCATGAATGAGTTAGGGACTCTGACCGAATTGTTGCTGTTTTGACCGGATACCGTCGTGTAGGCCTCGCCTTGCCAATCTGTGTCTAGGACCTCGAATTCCATACCTTTCCAACCTTGTTCGGCTAGATCGACAATCCTTTTGATGTGAGCTTGCGGAACACTGTCATGGATGGCCTTGACCATAGCTTTCCTAAGTCCAGGGTTCGTTTTCTGATCGAACCTCTCTTCATCACTATCAAATGACCAAATAGACTCCATTATGGAGTCGGCGTGCTTCTGTAGGATTGTACTTCCGATTACTAGTGCCGAGACTTTCTCTTCTTCGGAGGGCTTCCAGTCTATGTATTCCTCGATATCTGGGTGGTCCATGTCGAGAGTGACCATTTTTGCCGCTCTCCTGGTAGTTCCTCCGGATTTTATTGCTCCAGCAGCCCTATCACCAATCTTCAGGAAAGAAAGGAGTCCACTGGAAGTCCCTCCTCCTGACAGCGGCTCCCCCTTCCCTCTTATGTTAGAAAAGTTGGATCCAGTACCAGATCCATACTTGAATAGAAGCGCCTCTCTGTTCCAGAGGCCCATGATTGAGTCTGTACCCCCCACCAGTGAATCAGATACTGACTGAATGAAACAAGCATGGGGCTGAGGATGCTCATATGCATTGGTAGATTTTCCTAGCTCACCTGTATCTGGATCTACGTAGCTATGTCCTTGAGCCGGGCCTTCGATTCCATATGCCCAATGCAACCCTGTGTTGAACCACTGGGGGCTGTTAGGTGCAGATCTCTGACTTGCAATCAGGTAGCACATCTCATCGAAGTACGCGCGGGCATCAGCCTCGCTTGCGAAGTATCCGTACTTCCAGCCCCAGTAGGTCCAGGTCCCTGCGAGCCGACGGAAGAGCTGTCTTCCATCAATCTCACCACCCATTCTTTCAGCGGCATCCACAGTCTGAAGCCGCTCGTGATCTGGCTCACTTCGCTGTAGCCAGATTGGAACGTCGTCCTCGGGAACGGTCCGAAGATACTTCGGAACTCCCGCCTTGCGGAGATACTTCTGAGCACAGACCGTCCCCGGTACTCCAGAGAATCCTGAAGGCAATTTCACGCCTTCTAATGAGTCGGCCATAGACCCGTCTGGGTTCCTAATCTGCACGTCCATCTCAATCCATTCGAACGACTCGAACGGATCCTGCCCTGCAGATGTGAACCGCCGCTCGACGACCAAACCGCTCTCAGATTCTACACTGCTCTCAGAGGACTTAATTTTCGTCTGCATTGTATCTTCCTCCCATATTGCTAGGCCGAGAATGCTCCCGGCCGCGCAAGGGATTTGCTCTTCCGGATGGGGGGTGTTTAATGCTTAGGTTAGAACCTCACATCAGGCGGTCTGTTTTCACGAAAATGTTGACAATACCATTTTCTCGAGTGGATAGAATCTCAGGAATTCATTTCAAGAGACCACACCAATTCAGTACCAGAGCGCGCAATCATTATTCCAACACTACAGTGCTTTTGGTGGCTACTTTCAATCAGCCTCCTCACCAATTCCTCCGGCACCTCGCCTTTCACGATGTACCTCATTCTTACGGATGTGAATGCCTTAGGTGACTCATCTGCTCTGTCTGCTTCGATTTCAACCTTGATGAACTCGAGGTTTTGTTTCCTATGCTTCAGACCGTCAATAACGTCAATCAGAGAACAGGCAGCATGACCGTGAAGTACCATTTCCATTGGACTGGGTGATTCTGAATCGTAAATACCGAATGTTTTCCCTCCACTGGTAGTTCCGGTATAGCCAGTAGTTTCGGTCCACACTACTTCTCCATTCATACTCCTTCGAAACAATGCACCCCCTTGAAGGGTTGGCTTCATCTATCACTTTCTAGTCCGAGTAGATTGGTAGACATGTCAGAGGGAGAACAAATATCAATTTCTAATGGGGAATTAGAAGTCCCCAACAACCCCGTGATTCATTTTATTGAAGGGGATGGAATCGGTGTAGATATTACCCCGGTGATGATCGATGTCGTTGATACTTCTGTTGAATTAGC
This sequence comes from Marine group II euryarchaeote REDSEA-S43_B8, assembly GCA_001629235.1. Lineage (GTDB taxonomy): Archaea > Thermoplasmatota > Poseidoniia > Poseidoniales > Thalassarchaeaceae > UBA36. The sequence goes on from LUSA01000024.1 coordinate 34,368, forward strand.
ATATTCTGGAGATAGGAAGATACACTGGAGAGAAGTACTAGCCGGACAGAAAGCATTCGACTCCACTGGGGAATGGCTTCCCGAGGAAACCAAGAAGTCAATGAGAGAGAACCTGATTTCTATCAAAGGCCCATTAACCACTCCAGTTGGAGGTGGGATTAGGAGCTTAAACGTAGCACTTAGACAGCAACTGGATCTATTCGCCTGTGTTAGACCAGTAAGGTGGTTTGACGGAACTCCCAGTCCAGTTAAGGACCCAGGCTCGGTTGACATGGTGATATTCAGGGAAAATAGCGAAGATGTCTACGCTGGGATAGAGTGGGAGGCAGGTAGTCCAGAGGTTGAAAGAGTCATAGATTTCCTTCAGAACGAGATGGGTGTTGACAAAATTCGATTTCCAGATACATCTGGTTTGGGAATCAAGCCCATTAGTGAACAAGGAACTTCTAGGATAGTCAGAGCCGCGATCAAGTATGCAATAGAAAACGACAGGGGTAGCGTCACACTGGTGCACAAAGGCAACATCATGAAGTTCACCGAGGGAGGTTTCAGGGATTGGGGATATGATATCGCGAAGACGGAGTTTGGTGCGTCTGAGATTGATGGGGGGCCATGGTGCTCATTTCCAAACCCGAATACAGGTACTGAGATAATTGTGAAGGACGTTATTGCGGATGCTATGCTCCAACAGATATTGACTAGACCTAGAGAATATGAGGTACTGGCTACTATGAATCTGAATGGTGACTACATCTCAGATGCACTAGCTGCACAAGTGGGGGGAATCGGCATTGCTCCAGGTGCGAACATCAACTATGACACGGGTGTAGCAATTTTCGAGGCCACTCACGGCACGGCTCCTAAGTATGCGGGACAGAACAAGGTTAACCCCGGAAGCCTGATTCTGTCTGCAGAGATGATGCTTAGGCACATGGGTTGGACAGAATCAGCAGATTTGATTGTAAAGGGCATGGAGGGAGCGATTTCCTCTAAGAAAGTGACTTATGATTTTGAGAGACTGATGGAAGACGCTACCCTCCTTTCCTGTTCAGATTTCGGTCGAGCAATCGTGTCTCACATGTAGGTCTTAGAAAATGGATGAAGCAAGAGAGAGGATGCTTGAGATTTATTCTACTTCAGAGAATTCTAGTGACCCGCTATCGTGGTTCGAGGAGCTCTACTGCAGCTCTCAGAGAGACAGGAGCCTGATTCCTTGGGATTGGATGGAACCTCACCCTTTCTTAGTAGAGTGGATAGAAGAAAATCAGCATACCGGGCGCGCTCTCGTTGTTGGCTCTGGTCTGGGTGAGGACGCAGCATTCCTATATGAGAAAGGATGGAAAGTTACAGCGTTCGATGTATCTGAGTCAGCAGTTGAATGGGCAAGTCAATTGCACAAGGGGAAAGAGATTGATTGGTTGGTTGGAGACCTTGTTCAACCAGAAGAGAGGTGGAAGGAGGCCTTCGATCTGGTCCTTGAGGTACATATTCTACAAGCAATCCCCGAAGAAATCAGAAATATAGCCTACAGGAACCTATCTCCCCTTCTAGATAGACACGGCCTACTGATGTGCATAGGCAGGTTGGCAAACGGTCTAGAAGAGGAGAATGATGCTCCGCCCTGGCCGCTGTCTAGAGACTTCATACACCAAATCGGAGAGGATCTATCGGCAGTAGAGTTCCATACTGCCGTGGTTCCAGACAAGGAGGAAATTAGATACAGAGCAGTCTGGAAAAGGGACTGACTATCGCTTGGACCACATCTTTAGCCACTCTGATATATTCCTCTCAATGTCGTCTTCTGATACTTCTCTGTCTACGACATTCCCACCTTCAATAGGCTTAATTCTACATCCACATGCATTGGCATGCCCCCCGCCATCGGAATCGAAAAGGGTTGCCAGGGCAGTCAAGTCGTAGATTCCACCCCTCCGATGTAGGAATGAGTTGGTATAGAAAGACGCAGAGACCGGGTATCTTCTAGAGTCTCCGAAATCAGCACCCAATTCACCGTGAATGATCATACACGCATCGCATTCGTCTCCAGCCATTGCAGTGACATGGTAGCCATTAGAGCGAATTCCCAAACCGTCCAATCGAACTATTGCTATTCGGTCCTCGATGCGCATGCTAGAGAGTATAACCTCGTTCAGATTCACTAACTCCTCCTCCTTCTCTGCAACTAACTTGGAAATTTTTGAATCTGCCAGAATCTCTTCGATTGTAGCCCCAGCTCTCAATTGCTCAAGGATCCAAGCCGCTGTCTCCTCTCCCGAATCAACTATCCTGCTTAGCCAGATAGCAGGGGCGTGAGAAAGAAACTCTTCATGAGATATCGAACCACTGTCAAGCTTGTCAACCCAATCTAGTAAATCCTCAAGGTCAGAAAGATCGATAACTTCGCGAAACAATTCATAGGCGATTCGAGCTGCTGAGGGGCTATCCTTCCATACCACTATTGCCTTGCTCTCATCACCCCCTGGTCTGTTTGATTGATGGTGATCAATGCTCAGTCCACACTTGGGGTGCATCGGTAAATCACAAACTGCAGTCCATTCATCAATCAAATCATCGAAAAGACCGGCTCGCAGTTCTCCTGGATGACCGAAGACCACTTCAGCATCCGTCCACCAACGCCTCAGTATCGCTGCAGTTACCACTCCATCCAGATCACTATCGGTGACGATACGCCTGATATCCAAATCTGATGGCCGAATCGTCATAATCTCTGGGCGGACCATCTCGTCAATGGTGATTTCTGTGATAAAACATAATCACGGAAGGTTTTCATCTCGAATAGATGCATGGCCAAGATATGCAGGGCAAACCTGGACCCCTCGAGACCTCATGCGGTTTCATACTACTGAATTTTGATAGCATTCTTCTTCTCCAGTACCCACAGGGACACTGGAGTTTCCCTAAGGGGCACGTGGAGAAGGGCGACGCTGATCATCGCTCTACCGCGTTAAGAGAACTTACAGAGGAGACCGGCATATCTGATATCACCATCGATGGTGAATGGAACCAGAAGACTGAGTACACCTTTTTCAGAAAGGGAAGGGAGACCCCAAAAGAGGTCTTCTGGTATTTGGCAGAGACAGATGAGTTGGAGGTAAGCCTCTCACATGAGCATAACAACTACCTCTGGTTGCAGTTTGACGAGGCAGAGGAACAAATCACATTCGAGCAAGAGAAGGATCTACTCCGCTCTGCCCGGCATCACCTTAGGTCCAGCGGACGAATTCTATGACTCTGCATCTCTCTTACCAAGCGGAGTCCAAAGGACCTCTTCCTCGCCGGTGTTTTTTGCAATCCACCTTCCCATCACAAACAACCAGTCTGAAATTCTGTTAAGATAGCAAATAATCTCATCCCTAACTGAACCATCGCCCTCGACGCTTCTCAAATGACAAGCCTCCCTCTCTGCCCTTCTGGCCACGGTTCTTGCTACATGTAGGAATGCAACCGGCGCAGATCCCATGGGCAAGATGAAAGATTTTAGAGGCTGTAATTCCTTAATCCAATCATCCATTTCTTCAATCAACCTGTCACACTCGTTCATGCCTACCAGCACCATTTGCTCTGGCAACTTCCCGGGACTACAGGCGCACTCGCCTCCTATGTCGAATAACTCCTGCTGAACTCTATACAACGCTTCATCAGCCTCACCGGGGCGATGGAATCTCGTCACTCCGGGCATCCTTCCAAACTCCATCCGGACTACGCCAATTTGCGAATTCAACTCGTCAATAGTGCCATAAAGTCCAACCCTGGGACTCTCTTTTCCGACCTTCTTTCCATCAAGTAGGGATGTCTCTCCACCATCCCCGGTTCCAGTATGGACTCTAGTTATCCTGACCATGTTGTTCCCAAGAGGTTCATGTTTTCAACCGTACTCAGATTGGCTCTGAGTCTGACAGGCCTCTCTCTATTGCATCGATCCAAGAACTATCAACGGTTTCCCAGCCGCCCAACTTTTCTAGTTCGACTATGCATTCCTTTTCCTCCTCATGGTTGTTACTATGCCTGTGAATAAGAATCAGAGCTGCGTAACTCATCGAGTTTATCCATTGATCTTCCATATCCCAAGATCTCTCAAAGTGCGCTATAGCACCGTTGGGACCTTGAATCAAGCCTCTGTGTATTTGTCTAAGCCCCGATTTAGACCACGCGATTCCGGGGACCCCGATTACCAGTCCTCTGAATGCGAGATACAACTCCAGTGTTACCATTGTGCTGGCAAGAAGAAAAGATCCAATCTGCTCTGCTTGATCTGCAACCTCCCATCTAGAGGAAAGCAGACTAATACCTCCGATGCAAAACAGGACTCCTGCAAGAGGGGCGACAATCACATCGGTCTTCGTCAGACTCATATCTCTAATGCCAAAAACAATGAACACTCCACCCAGAAATACTGAAATCGAAGCTGGGAGATCTTCTCCGGATCCCTCTGGACTTGTGCTAGCAATCCACAGTATCAGAGCCCCTGTAAATAGGAGCATAGAGAATCTAGACCCCTTTTCAGGAAAGGGCTGAAGCCTACTGAGATAGTAGCAATAGGACCCTAAAACCAGTAGAAGAACTATCCAAAGAAACATCTCAATCATCTACCTTGCTGCCCCATCCTGCTTTCCAGAAGTCCTCATCGTCAAGTAAGTCTGACCATTCTGAGTCCCCTGCTCCTAAGAGCATCATAGCTCTCCTTTCGAGTCCTTCTAGAAGTGCTTCATCCACCTCTTTCTCAGAAAATGCCTTGTGCCATTTTACTCTTAGAGACTCGACTTCTAATTGACCGGTCTCTCTGTTATCGAAACTCCTCTCGCATATCTCCCTAAGATCTTGAATCCACATCTTTGAACTCCTTACATGCGGCTCGCTGTGGAGACTCCTCTTTTTTCGGAAGGGCCACCATCCCATGGTAACGGGCGTACGTCGAAGCCAGACGTCTTGATGCTTTGTGAACCCCTAAGTGCCAAAGCCTGCACGAGACAATGTGGGCCGTGTTGTCGTATACTTGGATAGCAATCCGAAGGATAGCGACATTGCATCCATTATCAGAAGATATGTGGAGAGAGTCAAATCAAGAGGTATATCGATCGAGATATTCGGATCCAAACGCGGAACCAAGAACTACGAATCAGAGCTTTCCAGATTGCCGGGAAGACTAGTCCTTCTAGATGAGGCGGGGCCTTCAATATCAAGTGAGGGATTCGCCGAATGGCTAAATTCCGCTCATCTAGGTAGCAATCCAACCAATCTAGCGGTAGGACCCCCAGATGGATTCAGCGATGAACTCAAGCAATCCGCCGACCAACTAATCTCTCTGTCAGACCTAACTCTTACCCATGAGATGGCGGCTGCCTTACTGATGGAGCAACTCTACAGGGCGTCTGAAATCATCCGCGGTTCGGCTTATCACAGAAATTGAAAATCCCAGATGATACATCGGGGCTGCTGTGATACCCAAACCACCGTACCGTGCCATCCATTGATAAGCATACAGAATCGGGCTGTTACTTGCCCGAGGGTAAGCAGTGATTTGCATGAACGTCAAACTAGAGAGAAAGACACAGAAGAAAATAATTCCAGCATTTTCAATGATAGCGATAATGCTACTCAGTCCTCAGATATCGCTGCTACTGAATACTGACGATTCTCCAGAGCAAGACAGCCGCGTCGAACCTCCCAAAAGAACGGCATACCAACAATTGGAGCAACTTGGGGGATCAGTCCAAGGTGGGAATCAAAATTCTCCATCCATGATGAGCCAATTCCAGACCGCAGCATATCAAGACCCATTCTACAACGACCCTGCCGCACTCTACGGAAAGGTATCCGATCCATCCGCCCTGGCACTCGACCCGATGTACGGATTCTTTCTCGAAGAAACGAACACAGACGATCACGATAACGATGGTATCGACGATCTGAATGATCTAGATGATGATAATGATGGAATCAACGATCTTATCGAGCGATTCGATGGTTGCTTCGGAACAGATCCCCTTGACCACGATAATGATGGGGTTAGGGACGAGTTCGACTGGGATGACGACAATGACGGGATACTGGAGGGACCAATCGACTACTCACAAGGAAACGACCCATGGAATGTAACTTCAGACAGGCACGTAGAGCCTACGACCATCCATCCTTGGACAGGGCAGGCAGTTGGATTCAACTACTTAGTGGACCAGAACCCAATGGATCACGATAATGACGGAATCACCGATGAGGACGTAGATGGATCGGGTCGCGGATCATACGATGAGGATGACGATAACGACGGCAGAATCGATCAGTTCGTGTGGCCCTGCGATTTCGATTCAGACGGAATACAGGATTACTTCGACGATGACGATGACAACGATGGTGTAGCAGACATCTCAGACATACACCCATGGGACCCCCTGCAGAATTCGTCTATCGAAACCGCACCCGGAATACTATGGGACTCTTGGGTCAGGTGGGATCCTGAGGATTACGGCGAGTACGTCGACGGGCTGGACTACGTCGCCCTTCACGCCCTGGAGAACCCTAGAGAACAGGCTTTCTCGGAGATAGTGGACGGTGACCTCGATGGAGACGGAATTCCAAACTTCCTTGATCCCGACAACGACAATGATGGGGCTCCCGACTCCTCAGACACCGATGACGACAACGATGGTCTGGCGGACATGTACGATGTAGACGACGACAATGACGGTATACCCGACTCGTGCAGGCAGTTGGATACGAATGGAGATGGCCAAGGAGACTACCCTTCACAGGCATTCAACGGCGCTGTAGTGGCCATCCAGGTACCCGGAACCGACTGTGAAATAGACTATGACGGGGATTTGGATGATGATAGATTCAGATCCATAGACGGGGATTACGACATGGTCTGGGACTGGCTCGATCCCGATATGGGGGGTACAACAAATCCAGACAATCTACAGGGAGGATCACAGCCTTGGGATTTGGATGATGACGGAATCCCCAATGAGGAGGACCCATACCCCATGAACTCAACAGCCGAGGTAGCAACATGGGACTGTGCCAGCGTTGCGAACCCGAATCCCCAGGACCCTAGCGACAATTGTGTACTTTGGCGGACGTCCTACACCGGATTCAACGACTGGGATGGAGATGGGCTGAACAACTGGGTCGACATGGATGACGACAATGACGGAATCCTAGATTGGCTGGATATAGACCCCGACTGCGACCTAGATAACGACGCAGATCTACATGAGCTAAACGGCTCGATGTTCAGGGACGACGGAGCGAATGACATAGATACCGACGTGGATGGAGACGGTCTCCAGAACGATGAGGACTGGGATGACGACAACGATGGGATCAATGATTTCTTCGACCCTGATGACGGAAACTGCGGTGTAGTAGACATAGACAACACGGACAACTTCTGGGGCAATAGCTGGCCCCAGGGAGACGGCGATGCCATCGATGGTTCCGAGGACGGCGATGCATATGTTGCAGTCCCGAACTACTACTGGAACCTCACTTGGGGATTCAACCCCTTCAATACAAACAACAGCTTCATGCTCGACTACAACGGGTACGATCCAAACAACTTCGACGACCCAAGTGGCATTATTCCTGAGATGTACTGGACTCTGATGATGAAGTGGAGCCCCTACAATGGTGACAACTTCTTCGATATCGACAGCGACGGAGACTCACTGGTTAACGGAATAGACGTGGATCAGGATGGAGATGGAATGCCCGATTGGTGGGATCAAGACGAGGGCAACGATGGAGTTCTGGATGTCGACGACGTCAAGATGGGAGGTACCTTGGATGGCAACTCATGTGGAACAGTCATCCTATCCGCAACAACTGAGAGATTCTGCGGTCATATCTACGCATTCCTCTTCAAGGCGCCTCTACTTACTCCGACTCAATCAGGAGGGCAATCTTTCACTGTTCCTTACAGCAGCAGACCCGACTCCGAATGGGACGATGGGGCATATGATGGGACAAATCACCCCACTGGAATGGGTAGTTGTGACAGCAACTGTTTCTGGTTCACCTTTGATCCTACTAGCAACCCAACCCCTTCAGTTGCGTATACATACAACGACATCAAGAATAACAGAGATCTTTGGATTGCTTACCTCGGAGTCACCGTCTTCGGATTCTTTCAGTGGACTTCGGACGCAAATAACAACTTCTTCCCCGACGAGATTGCTGACGATCTCAACGATGACGTAGATCCAGACGTGGACTGCGGACAGCCTATGCCGGAGGTATCGTGGACCCCAAGTTGCATGTACAACAATACTAACGATTTGGATGACGACTGGGACATAGTCTACGATCACTTCGATGTGGACGATGACAACGACGGAATCTGGGATTATTTCGAGATCGACTCAAATGATGATCTAGATGATGATTCAGGGATAGAGGAGCCATACTACTTCACAGGAAGCAATTGCGAGGACAATGACGACGACGGTCTGGACACAGACCCCGACGATGATGGAATATACCAGGCAGTATGGGACAAAGGAGTACTAGGTCAGGCCCTACTATTCCCAGAGTACTACGATGTGGATAACGATAACGACGGAGTTCCGGATGGAGAAGACCCAGACGACGACAATAATGGACTTCTAGATGAGGCTCAGGAGGCATTCGAAGGATGCTTCACAGGGGAGGAACAGAGCCCATGGGATCACGATAACGATGGGATAGTTAACTGGGCAGATGACGACTGGGACGGCGACGGAATTCCAAATTCCCTGGAGCTCCAGAACCTCAATGATACCAACGGGACAGCAGATCCTATTGACGACACCTGCTGCCTCAACTTCCCCATAGCCCCATGGGACCATGACAATGACGGGATAAGGGACGATATAGACGAGGATGATGATTACGACGGCATGAAGGATGAGGATGAAGTGATGCTATGGCCTTCACGATACGGTACCGAATCAACGAATCCATGGGACCACGACGACTTTGGAGGAGGGGTCGGACTGGCCAACCCCAACAACAACTCCACGGGTCCAGATTACTTCGATGTAGACGACGACAACGATGGAAGGGCGGACTTGGACTGGAACAACCCCTCTTCGGGGGATTGGGCTACACCATCAAACAAGATTGAGGAATCTTCAGGATGGAGCTCGGATTGGGATTCTGACAATGATGGAATCCTAGACAACGACGATAAGATACCGACTAGAATCACTCTGACCGCTCCATCCGTATTGTGGCTAGACGAAAACCGGCCAGTAATATTCAATGGCTCTGTATTCTGGCTGGACGACACAGGTTTCGTCCCAGCACCAGACCTCCCTGTCCAGGTCCACATTAGGTACTCTGCGAACGGCACGTCCGTCATAGAGACAATCGACGTCCTCACTGATGACAACGGGGAGTATATCGTCGGCCAGTTCTTGTTCCCGGAAGATATCGATGTAGGGCCTAACTCAACCTATGAGGTCTACTCAGAGGTCACAGAGATGTTCGTTCACGACTACAGCTCGACGCTTTCAGACACTGACGGTGACGGCATTGGAGACTCGGGGATGCCTGTCGAGGTAAGGGCGAACACCACGATTGGATTCGTATCTGGGGAGAGGTTCAGATCGGACGAGCAACCCCTCAAGTTAGACTTCAAGGTCCACTACTCGGCAGACTACAACAGAGGGATTTTCGACAACAGACTGCCCTATGCGCCAGTTTCCTTCACGATTAGCGACCCAGGCCCCCAGTTCGGGAACATCACCCATCCGACTGTCTACGATGGATACGGGAACGGATACAGGGCTGACGCAGGAGGCTGGGTTTCACTGGCTTACAACCAATCCCTGGATGTATGGGAACAGGTCCAGTGGAACTCACTACTCGATAATGGTCCAGGCGTCCCGACAGGCGGATATGAGGAGATAGTATGGAATCCGTGCGGACCGCTCAATCCGGTAGGATCCCATTCTGTCATAGCGCCATATGAGTACAAAAACACCTCGCTCCCTGTGGGTGACTATACCTTCATCGGATTCTCACGTCCTGATCTGGGAGGATGCACTGACGACTCCTACGAATGGCCTTGGTCCCACCTCGAGGGTTCAGAGACGGACGCCTTCTACATACGTTCCATGCACAGGATGTTCATAGAGGCCGAGATGTCAGCGGCCTCCTTCAGGCCAGTCTACTTCTGGGACTCTACCCAGTTCACCGGATCGTCCTTCGGTGCATGGAGGGCTCTCTTCCATGCTCCCTCCCTTGCAAATGCGAACATGACATACCAGGAGGCAAGCCTTGGCAAGCCATACCCGCTTCTATGGGACGGGACTCCCTCGGGGCTCTCTGGAATAGCAGCCGGCGCCCTAGCCCCGTTCCTGTCCTCAGATGGGATAAACTGGACCATAACGATGCAGAATGCGGCTGACTTCGACTCGCCTCCATGCGGACCGGTCGACCCACTTGATCCCAGCAGCCAGATTCGCTGCGAGATAGTGCCGGAGATATTCGCAGGTGAGTCCGTCAGGGTAAGGGGGCACGTCTGGAACAAGACAATGGTGCCCGTCACTGACTTCGACGGCGATGGAACGAAGGACCCCATAGCAGTACAGATAGACTTGGACTACAATGGGATCTTCGCTGGCTCCATAGAGACTCGAGTGAACCAGCGACTGGACATCGATACAGAAGGCCTGGCAACATTCGACCACGACATAATCTGGGACCCATATTGGCCAGCATCGACATACGGATTCAGAGCCGACTTCGGCCAGGCCGACTACTTCTTCACCGGAGAGCAAGCAGGAGTCCTAGCGGCCACCGGCGCGTACGGAAATGTATCTGTCATAGGTTCCACTGACTTCCTACTGACATCTCTGACGCGCCTCTACAGGGGTCAGAACGCGACGGTCGAGGCCCGTCTGATTGACAATGCCGGGCTTCCAGTACGTGAAGCCCCAGTGAACTGGTCATGGGCCGAGGACCAATCGAGCGGTGTGGTTTTCACGGACAACAACGGGATATTCAGGGTCAATCTGACAGACATTGACACCTTGGGGAACTTCTCGCTCAGTTTCACCTACCTTGGAGACAAGTTCAGGCTGGGAAGCACTGACTCAGTAGACATGTGGGTCGTTTCACGGACGTTCATCAACGTTCAGAGCACCAGTCCCAACATCAGATCTAACGGAGATCTGTGGGAATTCACCGCTGTTGTCACCGATGATAATAGAACTCCATTCGATAAGGACGGAGGCCAGGTTCTGAATAGCTGCGAGGGAGAGATGCAGAATCCTGAGGGATACGACCTGGGAGGCAACGTGACAGTGATCTTCGAGGGAATAGACTTCGAGGACAGGACCCACCGACAGATAGTCTCCGTCGAGTGCCCGGCATCTGGCTCCATCGGCTATGGACAATACCTGGACCCGCAGCTGCTGAAGGACGACCCATTCTCCTTCCTTCCCGATGGTTTCGGACCTGTGAACGTGATCCTGCGGTTCGAGGAGAACCTGCCTCACGAGGGTTGCGAACCCATAGACGCAGGGATGCTGTCCACATCCGGAGCATGGGACCCCTGCGTGACCATCCTCAACAGTGATCACTTCAGAAAGGTACTGCAGTTCCAAGTAGATGGGTTCAGCCTCATCGGGAACACGGATCTACAAGTAGACCAGCAGATAGTCTATACCTCTGAGATAGACCTGGATACGGGACAGATACTCGAGAAGCCAATGATAGTGACCGGACAGTTAACCGATGAGCTCGGAGGAAACCTGTCAAACAGACAAATCAGAGTCACATTCGAGATGGGATCTATGGTATTCGACCCTGTCGAGAATCGGATGAAATTCCGTGCAGGAGATGACGGCATAGAGGCCTGTATCCCAGGGGCGACCGATGAGAACGGATTCTTTGACATCAACTGCCCTATGACTGGCGTCGACGCAGGAATGGCTAAGGTGAAGATAGAGTACAATGCCTGGGACCCGCTAAACAATGACCGATACAGATACAAGAACAAGACACAAGCAATGTTCTTCCCTGTCTTCTCCAACTCGACGATCGACGTATCGGAAGTGGGCCCGTTCAGGTCAGACTACCTGACATACACCTTCCCGAACGGCTCAACCTTCGAAGTTCTGTACCTGAAGGAGGCATTCCACATCAATGCCAGGCTCTCCCAGTCAAACGGAAAGCCAGTCGGTGGGAAGTGCGTCAATATTTACCTAGATCCAGAAGTAAACACCAGGCCAATAGCGACAGCATTCACGGCTGGTGGAACCGGTGAGTTCGTTTGGTACTCGGCAGATCCAGATGACAACCCCAGTAGGAGGGGGGTTGAGCCTAGCGGAAACAACCTCGAAGGGTTCCGTACTGTCAGAGTTGCTTACGAGCCAGAACGGTACGTACCAGGGGGCTGCGACTACGAAGTACTGGAACCAAACCCGGTTCTGAATAGCTCCGTAGTAGACGTCGAAGTCCTAGTGAGAAGCAAGGTTGACATTCTGCTGAAGCAGCACTGGTCAAGCCCCGCTGGATACCAAGAGGGCGATATTATCGCTGGGGAGGTCGCAATCCTCAGAGACAGGCTTGATCTCACTGTTGAGGGACAGAGAGTAGAATTCCACCGACAGTTCTGGAATGAATCCGGAGAGTGGCAGACAGAGCGCGTGGAGATACTGATCACCAATGAGAGGGGCTCTGCGAACTTCTCCTTCCCATACACCGGTGAAACCATTCCCGGACACCCGGAGTGGAGCGCCCCAGGAGGTAAATGGAGGGTCCTGGTTCACTTCGAATCAGTAGACGCGAACAAACCCTACTTCGTAGAGAAGTGGCTCAATAGCACCCCGGAGATAAAACTGGGAGAGGGCACCTCTTCGACTTCGGGCGGGCTCTGGACTACCCAGGTCCTAATCCTCGCCGGAATATCACTCTCAACAGTGGCGCTGGTGGGTGCGATGATGTACAACAACTACAGGGAGAGACGAAAGGTCGAGGTCCTCCGAGGCATACTGACCGACGCGCTAATGTCCCTCAAGGCCTCGAACAATTACATCGAGGCAATCTTCTCCTGCTACAAGGACCTCATCAAGTACTTCAGGATGAGAGGCGCCATGAAGAAGGTCTTCGAGACCACCAGAGAGTTCGAGGACGTCATCAACAACATGCTCGGAGGAATAGTACCCCCAGAGGAGATCGACTCCTTCTTCTCGATATTCGAGGAGGCTCGCTACTCTGATCACGACATAGGATCGGAGGAAAGGGACAGGGCGATACAGATATTCCAGTCGATGATTGGTAGGATGAACCGATCTCTCGGAGATAGCTTGCTTACAAGGGAAGCAGTTGGCGAGTCCTCGTTGTACGGTCCCTCGGTGAAGGCAGGGCAGTTCGTCGATGCAGATGGAAACATTAGGTTCGCCGGAGTAGATGATGCAGAGGAAAACGATGGTTTCAAAATCTGAGACACTGAGGAAATCCACTGTCCTGACGCCCCTATGGGGCGCCCGCAGGATTCATAACACCGACTTTGGTGGCCGCGCTACCTGATTAGGGGAGGGATACTGTGAGTAAGCAAGAGAGGAAGACCAACTCAGCGCTAGTTTCGCTCATAGGAGACCTGAAGGACCACAGTAGAACAACCGGCTCTCCAATATGGAGGGACACTGCCTCTAGGTTAGAGACCAGTAGGAAAAACTGGGCAGAGCCCAATCTTAGCCACATCTCCAGGCACTCTGCAAAGAAGGAGACAGTACTGGTGCCCGGCAAGGTACTGGGCAGCGGAAGCATCAGCGGAGGGCAGACGGTCGCCGCCTTCAGCTTCAGCGATGGAGCTAGGAGCAAGATAGAGGCCTCCGGAGGGAGGACTCTTAGCATTCGCGAACTTATGGACGAGAACCCCAACGGCAAGGGGGTGAGGATCCTTGTCTGAGACAACTATGGTATACGATGCTACGGACAAGATTCTTGGCAGGCTAGCCAGTCAAGTGGCAAAAGAGATGATTTCTGCCAGGAAGTCAGGCAGGCAGCAGAGGGTCATCATAATCAACGCAGAGGATGCCATCGTTTCGGGACCCAGGACCAAGGTACTAAGCGACTACAGGGCAAAATACAACCTCAACCACGCCAGAAAAGGGCCATTCTTCCCAAGGATGCCTGACAAGATAATCAAGAGAACTGTCAGGGGGATGCTCCCATATCAGAAGAACAGCAGCGGAAGGGGGGCCCTGAGGGACCTTAGAGTGATGATAGGGACCCCGCAAAACCTCTCTCTGGCAGAACTCCCTGATGGACACGAGTGGGGGCCGACAGAGAACATTGTTCGCGATACCCCCAATAAGTACGTCAGACTGGGCGAGATCAGCTCCCACCTAGGAGTGGATGCAGGTAGATGGACAGGTGAGTGAATTGGCAAGGAAGAAGCGCACCAAGGTGGTCAACACTAGTGGTAAGAGAAAGACCGCAATAGCCAGAGCCACTCTGAAACCCGGCAAGGGCAGGGTCAGGATTAACGGTCACCCAATACACATCCTTGAGCCCGAACTCGCTCGGAGGAAGGCACTCGAACCAATTAGAATCGCCGAGGCAATGAACAGAATCGACAGAGTAGACATCTCCGTCGATGTGAAGGGCGGAGGACAGATGGGGCAAGTCGACGCCATCAGGACCGCCATAGCCCGTGGTCTGGTGAAGTACAACGATGGAGCCGAGGGCGATGACGAGGAACTGAGGGACGAGTTCGTACGATTCGAGAGGAAGATTCTGGTCAACGACCCCAGGAGAAAGGAACCCAAGCATCAAATGGGTAGAGGCGCTCGAAAGAAGTGGCAGAAGTCGTACAGGTAGGTGGAAATATGCTAATACCAGTCAGATGTTGGAGTTGCGGGAAGGTCATAGCCCACAAGTACGAGGAGTATCAGAATGCTCTCGCGGAGGGCAAGGATGCCGGAGAAGTCCTCGATGACCTTGGTTTCAACTTGTACTGCTGCAGAAGAATGTTCGTGGGGCACATCGACCTTATCGACGAGGTCGCACCCTTCAGCATAGACAGACAGCAGTAAGCTCTCCGTCAGGGCTTTGACTGAACGCTCACTCGCAGGAGCCCAATTGGGGCCTGTAGGTTAGTTTGGCCTATACTTCGCGGCTGGGGGTCGCGCGACCCAGGTTCAAATCCTGGCAGGCCCACCATTGGGAAAGTACCGCAAAAATGGTCAGTTTGAAGGCCATCGCCCCCTTTGCATCGTCATGGGTTCTACGCATTCGGACGAGGGAACCTCCGAGGCCCGGGTCGACTGGCTAGCAGAGCAGTTAGAGAGGCACTCAGACCTCTACTACAACAAAGCAGAACCCGAGATATCAGATGCAGATTTCGATGCATTGAGAGACGAGCTGCAGCTCCTGTCCCCCAATCACCCCCAACTGAGCAGGGTGGGCTCAGATCCTCCTCCAGGCTCTGAAAAGGTCGACCACCTATTCAGGATGATGAGCCTGGACAAGGCTAATTCGGACGACGAGGTATCTCACTTCGTTTCCGAGACCACCGCCAATGGCCGGCGGTTCGTCTGCCAACCGAAGCTCGATGGCTCAGCCCTCTCGTTGGAATATCGTCGAGGCCGACTAATCAGAGCAGCCACCAGGGGCAATGGCAGGAGGGGCGAGGACGTGACAGCAAACGCAAGAAGGATGATCAACGTCCCTGAGAAACTCGGTTGGGACGGAGACTGTCACGTGAGGGGGGAGGTCGTAATGCCTCTGCAAGTATTCAGAGAGAAGTACTCAGAGGTTGCGCCCAATCCAAGGAATCTAGCCGCAGGAGCACTTAGACAGAAATATGCCGATGCAGGCAAGGGAAGCCCGAGAGACTTGCAGTTCCTTGCCTACGGTGTTGAGTTCCCAAGCGATAAGGACCGCCATCCAGACAGTCCTGAGCCCCCAGAATTCAAACTCGACTCGGAGATAATCTCATGGATAGGCGAGATGGGGATTCAGGTGGCAGGAAACCATGTGGTTTCAGGTGACGACGACACCACCACCACAGAATCCATACTGGCAGTGACAAGGGAGTGGCTCGAGTCGAGAGACTCTGCAGACTGGGAAATAGACGGGGTCGTGATCAAACTAGACCGTCTGGACAAGAGAGGCCTCCTGGGCGAGACCGCACATCACCCTCGATGGGCACTGGCATGGAAATTCCCTGCCGAGGAGGCGGTAACGGTGCTGATGGACGTCTTCTGGCAGACCGGGAGGACTGGCAACGTCACCCCGGTATCGCGCGAAGCACCAGTGGTAGTTTCAGGAGTTACCGTTGAGAATACGACACTCCACAACAAGGGCGAGGTTGAGCGACTCGGGATAATGATCGGGGACAAGGTGAGAGTAGTTAGAAGGGGGGACGTAATACCAAAAATCACTGAGGTCCTTGGGCCAGCCCACGATAGCGACCTCATTGACAGGTCCCATTCAGATGGAACCCCTTTCTCAGAACTACTACCTTCCAGGTGCGAGATTCCAGTTCCCGAGAGATGCCCAAGATGTTCCACTGACCTAATTATCGATGGGGCATTCATCAGATGTACCAACATAGACTGCCCATCGAGACTAGAGAGAGCAATACTGTACTGGTGCAGGAAGCTGGGTATGGATGGGATAGGCGAGAAGTTGGCAGAGCAACTTTGCTCATCGGGGCTGGTCACGAGTTTGGGGGACCTATATCGGCTGGAGGACAGGGAGCAGGAGCTAATCTCACTAGATAGAATGGCCGAGAAGTCAGCCAGCAACGTCCTCGAGGAATTGAACTCCACCAGAGCCATGACCTTCAGCACCTTCATCTCAGCACTTGGACTGCCTAGGATCGGTCCCGAGATAGCAGCTCTTGTCTGTGCGGAGGTGAAGACTCTCGAAGAGCTGATACAGATGACCGAAGAAAGACAGGAGGCCATCCAGAGACTGGTTTCCATAGACAGGGTAGGAGAGACCGTGGCCAACCTTCTGCTGGACGGTATTTCCGATAGGAAGGAGTCGATAATCGACCTCTATGAGCAGGTAGAAATCGTCGAAGGAGAGCAGATATCCGCCGATGGCTCCCTTTCCGGCTCTTCCTTCTGCATTACAGGCACTCTGAGCAGACCAAGGAAGGAGATTGCCCTTTCGATAAAGTCAGAGGGAGGCAAAGTCGTCTCGTCCGTCTCAGGGAACCTAGACTTCCTAGTCGCAGGAGAGTCATCGGGATCAAAGTTCGACAAGGCCAACAGGCTTGGCGTCCGAATCATATCGGAATCGGAGTTGGACGAGATGCTGGGGGGGTCAATACTAGAGGAGCTTCCCGAAGAGAGGCAGTCTACGCTCGGAGAGTTCTGATCATCCGTACATCCCAGAAGAAGCACCGCTACTCTCCTGAGGGGGATTCAGGTGCACAGCCATCATCTCACGTATCTGACCCTCTATTCTCTGAGCCTCCTCCATGAGGGGTTCCGGATCCAGATGGACTGCAGGTAGAAGTCCGTCTAAGCATCCGATTATTCCCGCTGCTGCACGGGCATCGGGGATCGTCCCTTGGCCGATCTCTCCATCCGACTCTGCAAGTATCGCCAGTGCGTCAATCCCTCTTCTCCTACACTCCCCCATCATCACTCCAGTCATGCCCCCCACTACTCCTTGTTTCAGAAGAGGGACGCCGATTCCCTTGAGCACTTCGTGGGTAGAATCCGTGGATCCTAGCCCCAGAATCGAATCCGTCCCCGGATCTTCGTCGAAAATACTGTGCAGACTCTCTATTCCGTGTGCGAATGAATCGACCATTATCGTAGAACTCACTCCCGAGTCCTCTATCCAGTCGATTATTCCAGATGATAATGGAAGATTGAGCTCAGATGGGATCTGTATCTCCGATGCGATAAGTACCACCTTGTCGCACTTCTCCATGTTGCATATCGGCTCTCCAGCATAGAATCTCAGTGGAGGCAGGGGCTTGCCATCTTGGACCAAGCACATGGGGGGGAGGTTTGGGTGCCTGACGCCCCCGACGAGCTCCAAATCCAGCTTTTCCACCATGAAGTGTGCAACTATGCTGCTAACGAATCCGACTGACGGGAAACAACTAACCAGAAGGGCACCAGAAGCGTTCACGTCATCGCCAACCTCGACCAGAGGGGCCCCTTGCATGAATCCAGAAACTACTCAATGGTGTTAATCGTTGTTACCGACCCGACTCGATTCCGAGGACAGTGGCGAGATGGGAGGGACAACGCACGACTTCCAGATTTCTCCGTCCTCATGGAACAGGTTTGAGGAATGTCCTAGGAAATACTGGCTTTCCAGACAGAGGCTTCCTCGCAAGGCGAGCATGGCTGCCTCAATGGGTACCGCCATACATAACTCAGTAGAGGATCTGTGCAACTTCGATTTTTCTGGTAGGGAGGATGAAGAAACTGGTTGGCTCCATTCTTCCTGTAGAGAGACTCTGCAGAAGAGGTGGGAGGAAGAAAGGACATTGTTCTCGGAGACTCCTAGGCATCCTCGATGGAAGGACGAGTCATTCTCAGTGGCGCTCGACGGACTGATTGGGGCTATCTCCATACTTTTCGACAAGGCGATGCTTCCATTGGAGGAACTATCCTCCGTCACCGTAAAGACATGGAAGCAGGTTCAGGATATTGTCGTCGCAACCGAAGCAAACCTTGAGTCGAAATGCGGACGATTGATGGGGCGTCTAGATCTTCTGATCAAGGATCTTGAGGATGAGGCCAATGGTGGATTAATCGTTGCTGATTTGAAGACAGGAAAGCCACCGGAAGACGAACTTAGCGAGAAGGTAAGCAGGCAATTGCTATTCTACAGAGATATAATGAAGGAGAATGTATCAGAAGATCAGGACCTTCGGGCAGAGGGGTGGTACTCTTCCAACAATACAGTTTACCGAGCCGAAGGACCGCCAATCTTGGAAGAAGCCATAGGGGCATGGGAGATGATGAAACTGACTGAAACCCCATTCCAGGCCACTCCTAGCGAAGATGCCTGCTCATTCTGCGAGTGGAAGGCATGGTGTCCCAGGTGGTGGGAAGCGAAGTACGAGGGAGAGCTCAGCCACGAGGGGATGTTCAGAGACGAGGTAGTGAGGCTGGTCAGGCTTGACCAGGAATCGGGAGCGGCTCTTTTCGAGCGAACGACTCCTGTAGGGGGCGATGGGGAACTGAGGGGGTCTGATCACCGCTTCGGGGCGCTGCTAAAGGGGAAATCCCTGGAAAAGATACGACAAATGGATCAATCAGAACTAGACGGATACCTATTCCTGGGCAGTATCATGTTCGGTGGTAAGACCGCACGAATGGGGGATTGGTCGGAGATTCTCCCTTGGTCCCCTCTACTCCGGTCTGTGAGAAATTAAGTCCAAAACGTCTCGGGGGTCTCCTTCGAACCTTTCAGGAAAGGTGACCATGAATTTCCAAAGAAGGAGTAGAGTAGCCCCAGCATCCGCATCCGCGCTATGGGATCTCTCAAGTGATATCCCGAAGCGTTCGCAAAGAACACCTAACCTGTGCCCTCCCGGGATACCAAGAGTCCTTGCTAACTCAAGAGTGTCCACCAAGGCTAGCGGAGAGGGCACCTCTCTCCCAATCCGTATGCACTCCATTTCTAGGAACCTCCAGTCGAATGCTACGACATTATGGCCTACAATTATCGAACCATCAATCATCTCACAGATAGAGTCCAGGTGCTCACCGAAACTCTCCGCATCTCTCACATCCTCGTCAAATATGCCATGTACGTTACTAGACTCGACTGGAATCCTACACCCTGGGTTAACTAGCGATTGCATACTAAGTTGCGAGCCATCAGAATCACTGCCAACCAGTGCGAACTGCACCACTCTATCC
>LUSA01000024.1:54300-55167 GCA_001629235.1 Marine group II euryarchaeote REDSEA-S43_B8
GAATCCAAGGACCCTGAACCCCCCAAGAAAATCAGAAACCACGAGTCCTCGCTGCCGGCACCATCCATGAACCCTACCAAAGCCATTCTAGGTGGACCGCCGTCCAACACGCATATGAGTGACCTTCAATTTCTGGTAGTATGACGGGACGCAGGCAAAGACTCACAATGCTCCTTGGAATCCTGATGATTTCCCATTCTCTGGCCGGATGCGGAGGCATAGGTCCAGGCAGCCCAAATGCCGCTCTCACATCGGACAGAGCCACCGTTAACACGGGAGAGACAATAAATTTCGATGCACGCTCCTCTACCACTCCCAATCCGACGATAATCGACGAATTCAGATGGAACTTCGGTGATGGCGAGAAGAAGACAACAAAGCAGGGCGTGATCAGTCATGCATTCACAAAGGCCGGGAACTTCGAAGTGACAGTTGAGGTGTTCAATGACAATGGAGACTCAGACTCTGCCAGCATCCTAGTTTTCGTAAATGCGATACCAGAAATCATCCTCAACATCCCAGACTTCGTCAAGACAGGACAGGAGGCCAGACTCGACGCCAGTGACTCCTTCGATCCCGAGGGGGGAGGGGTGGAGATTGTGTGGGACTTCGATGCGAACACGGATTCCGATGGAGACAGCGACCCTCTCAATGACATCGATGGAAGCGGTCCAGTGACTAGGATTACAGTTACCGAAGCCGGGAATATAACTGGGGCCGTAACGGTCTCAGACGATAGCGGAGGGAAGAATACCACACTTTGGACCCTCAGAGTCGTCTCTCGTACGTTCAGGATTGTTTGGGAAGAAGTATTCGTCGACTACGACTGGTCAGGCTACCTAGAACAGGGCGATACTCATGAGATTC
>LUSA01000024.1:55179-59460 GCA_001629235.1 Marine group II euryarchaeote REDSEA-S43_B8
ACCTAGAACAGGGCGAGACTCATGAGATTCAGTTCCAACCCGGGGAAGGATCCAGGCTAATCGATGTGTCCGCAACCCTCTCTCTAACTCGAGATATCCTCCCAATCACTTGGCCGGAGGACAATTTCACCCTAGAGGTAGACATCCCTTCCTCCGGATGGTCCTACACCGTTATTACAACTCAGGAAAATATCACAGAGAACTCATCTGCGACAATCGAGAGGACTGAAATGAACCCTTCTCCAGAATCCGATTACACAGTATTCGCAGACTCCAAGGAAGAACTGGAGCAGTCGCTTCTTGGAGATCCCGATGGAAGATTTGGACAGGGAGACTGGTTCTGGAGGATTACCGCACTGGAATGCGACCCCGATACTCCTGTGGATGGAGTGGATCCAGACCAAGGTAACGATTGGACTCTTGAGGCCCAGTTCGTCGTATTGGTCCTAAGGGTAAGTGAAGTAAGCGTCTGATGACATCGAGCGAAGACCTTTCAACCCCCAGTCATTGGGATTATCATGGCAAAGTCGTTTGAGATCACAAAGGTGTCCATTCGAGAACGCCTGGTCGTAGATGCGAAGGTGGGCATGAAGGACCCCCAGGACTATGACTTCTCCCCCAGAGCAAACCTCTCAGGCACCACTCTGAGCATAGTCAACGAGTCCGGAGAGCCCTCTTCTACTTTTGAGCTGGACGAGGAGCAGGTAATAACTGCCGAGAGGGACAGAATGCTAGAACTGAGAGTCAAGTTCAACGTACAGGGCATGCATGGTGTTCTTACTCACAGGACACCACAGCCGATGACAGGCCCGAAGTCGAAGAAGCTAGCCGAGCCAAGTTGGAAGACCATCCTGCCTCTGTCAATGTGACCTTGCACCGTCGGGATTAAGCCGGGTCCTACAGTCCAACACACGCTGGACCCATAGTGTAGCCTGGATATCACATGAGCTTGCGGAGCTTGTAACCCGTGTTCGAATCGCGGTGGGTCCGCCACCTAGTAGACCAGGAAGAAGGGCGACCGGTTCAATAGTGAGCGTACTGGGGGCGGATTCAGGACCCATAGTGTAGCCTGGATATCACTCTAGCCTCCGGAGCTGGAAACCCGTGTTCGAATCGCGGTGGGTCCGCCATCTGTACACTTTCCATTTACAAACCATACTAAATACCCGACCAACAAATCAATGATGTGAGATTGATTGCCTTAGTTACCCTAGTCATCTTTTCATCGACTCTGACTGGGTGTACGGGAGATACCACCTCTGAGAATATAGAGGATACCACTTCTGAGATTGAATCAGATAACGAGAAAGTCGTAGTTACGACCCTGATTGGGAAAGAAGAATGCGAGGAACGGGGGGGCACATGGTTCGAGGAATCAAACCGGGGTGGAGAATCGCATTGCTCCCTAGATGAGGAACCAACGTACGATCCAGATTCTCCTAAAATATACTGCGAGCAGAGAGGAGGAACCTGGGACGAGGAAATACGCGATTGTTCATTCCCAGAACAGAACTCAGAAGGAGAGGAGCTACAGGAAGGACCAACATACGTGCCGCCATGTAATGTCACAGCGACTATGGGGCTTAATTCAACCAGCAACCCGATCGAATGGTCTGAATTTCAGAGTGGTACATGGTTATCCGTCGATGGTTTGACCGCAGTCTCCTACACCGCGGATGATTATGATAACGAGACCGAAATAGTGGTCGATCAAAGACTTGACTGGATGTGCGGATACACGTATTCTGTCAAGATTCCACCCGCATACAACTCCAGTTACTCCTACCCAGTCTTCGCCTTCCTTCATGGAGATATATACGATTTAAATTTCTACAACAACTTCCTGACAAATAACTTCCATATGCCCGAGGATGACAAATACATAATCGTTCGACCCTCAAAGTTGGAATTGGATTGGGACCCCAAGAAGGTGCTCGATGTTATTGAGGATGTCAAATCAAATCTCAATGTAGACGATGACAGGGTCTACCTAACCGGCTATAGTATGGGCGGAAGGGGGACTTTCATTGTCGCCGCAGCGCTCCCTGACTACTTTGCTGCCATAATGCCGCTCCAGCCTCATCACGAGCCATACTCATATCTCACGCTAGCGGAAGATGTTGCGCACCTGCCTGTTTGGATGAGCCATGGAACAAATGACAGCACATCCTCATATGATATGGCGGCCCAGATGGCAGAAAATCTCTCAAACCTGGGTTCGGAGATAGAATTCCAGTCAGTTGTGGGCGGCGAGCACGGGGGCTATCTCGTTATTTACAATAATCCAGAAATAATGCAATGGATTCTATCTCATGTTCGAGGCCAGTAGATTTCCATAACAGCCTTCAACCATGGCTTCCTGTCAGCACCATGGCTTTCATCTCACAGAGGCGTATCGACTTCCCGATGGTAGATCTGGCCAAGATAGTGTACTACCCTCGTTTCTGGGATCTGGCGCATAGGTTCTACGAGGAGTCCTGGGAATTCACCTGCGGCATGCACTACAACGAAATCCTCTCCGAAAAGAAGATTGCATTCCCACTAGTCCACAGCGAGGCGAAGTTCCTCCATCCTATTTCCTACGGTGATACCGTGGAGTGTACAATCACGGTGCCCAGAATCGGGAAAACCTCCATCACGTGGCACTACGAGTTCAGGAACCAGCACGGCACACTCTGCTGGACGGCAGACCAAGTCACTGTCTGCACAGACATGAACGAGGTCAAGAGTAAGATGGCTGTCCCGGATTGGATGAGGGATTGCCTAGTCAAGATCGAATCATCATGACTACTCTCTAGGCCACTTCTTCGATAGTGCCTTAGTCAGCGACTCGTCCATCGTCGCATCCCACCAGTTAGCCCCTCTCCAGACCGCATACTTTCCCCTTATTCCTCTCATATCCGCTCCGTCCAGCCTCGCTCCCTGGAGGTTGGATAGGCCAAGTCTGGCCTTAACCATCCTAGCCCCTCTAAGATCGGCACCATCCAGTGCCGCCTTCATCATGTTAGCGCCCTTCAGTGACGCATTCCTTAGATCGGCACCCGAAAGGTCCGCACCCTCCAGGTCGGCCCTATCTAGAATCGCCCTCCTTAGGTTGGCGCCGGATAAGTCAGCTCCCCGCAAGTCCTCTCCAACATGCGATGTGAATGACCAGTCCTTTCTATCTTCTTCTGCCACATCTTCACCTCTTTAGAGACAACTGGTCAAGATGGTCCCTTCCCGCTTCAGTAAGAACCACGAACGCATTCTTCCTTGGTCTTCTTCGAGGATACTCCAGGAAAGATCCAGATCCACCAGGACCACCCTCAAGCATTCTCCCTATGTACAATGATACGTTCCACTTCTTCACCGATCTCTTAGTCCACTTGCCGGTCTCTACAACTAGCCTCCTTATCTCCCTAGGAGGGGTATTTCCCTCTTTCTCAACAGACCTCATGTACTGTATCGCGGCCAGAATAACATCAGACTTATTCTCGATTCCGCACGAGTCCAGTAGTCTGGCGAAAGAAGTCCCTCTATCCGGAAAGCCACTGGACCTGATTGCCTCAAGAGTCATCTCCATGGCCTCCTGTCTGGCAATTCTCACACGCGAGAGAGTTGAGGACCATGTATCCTGGCTGGTAACCTTCAGCCATCTATCGCTTGCCTCTTTGGTGTAGTCAGCCAGATTGATGTCTTGTGAACCTAGTCTCAGGAAGAGCCCCCCTAGCTCCTTGGAGTCATTTGCAGACATGATTAGCCCTGCGCGATATCACTTATCAGGTTATTTTTTCCTATATTTCTTTAACATCTCAGGGACTGCTAAGTAGCCGTGAAATTCAAAGAGCGTCAGCATAACGAAACCCCATGAGCGCGGAATCTGGGGACGGCTATCCACTGGTTTTGCACTCAGAGGCCGATCCCTCCAGATTGGGCGGTACCGCAGTATGCGGCTTCTCAACCGTGGGCTCTGTTGGAGTCATTGCGACATCCCATCTCATCAGCTCACTGCAGCTTAGCCCGATGGGCACTGTTCTCCATCCTCAATTTCCTGCAGTAGCCCTGATTCACGATTCTGTACCTAAGCACCCTGTGAGAGTGTACCAGGGAGATGGAATTGGTGTTTTCACATCAGAAATCCAATTCACCAGCGAACACGACGTCTACTTTGCCAATACTGTTCTCGAGTGGTTCACCAAAGGTGGCTTCGACAGACTGATCGTAATTGATGGAGTCGTCAGCAACGACTTGGGGATTAAGGAGGACAGTGAACTTTGGGGGGTATCCTCTACATCGGTAGGT
>LUSA01000025.1 GCA_001629235.1 Marine group II euryarchaeote REDSEA-S43_B8
TCTGTGTATGGATGGTAATCGGGGGCTCGACCGTACGAGGCTTCCTACCAGGGGATTGGACGGTGGACTTGGAGAATGCTGAGACTCACAACACTGAGGTTAATGAGTTCGTAATCGAACTCCAGTATCGTTAGTTTTCGGAATCCACGGAAAGCCCGATAGTAGCAATCTGGGACTAGCATACCGAAAACCCCGGGGAACGGTTCATATACACCTCTTCGGTCGGCGGGCCTACCTTAGAGGTGTAAATAATGGGTTCACAATGGGAAGACAAGAGCAAACCGCATCTGAATATCGTTTTCGTTGGTCACGTCGATCACGGAAAGTCGACAACCGTCGGAAGACTGTTGCTGGATAGCGGCCACATAGAGGCACACGTGATTGAGAAGTTCGAGCAGGAAGCTTCAGAGCGAGGGAAGGCCGGTTTCGGTTTCGCCTACGTTATGGACGGACTGAAGGAGGAGAGGGAGAGAGGGATTACTATTGACGTCGCTCACAAGGAATTCTTCACTCCAAAGTACTACTTCACAGTCATCGACGCACCTGGTCACCGTGACTTCGTCAAGAACATGATCACCGGAACCAGCCAAGCAGACGCTGCAGTTCTGAATGTAGCAGCAAACGACGGCGTGAACGCTCAGACCAAGGAGCACGCTTTCCTAGCAAAGGTGCTTGGAGTCAAGGAGCTCATCGTCAACATCAACAAGATGGATATCAGTGGTGTAGACTGGTCAGAGGACAAGTACAAGAGCGCAGTCGAGGAAGTCTCAAACCTTCTGAAGATGGCAGGATTCAACCCTGCAGATATCCAATTCGTGCCATGCAGCGCACTTGCTGGGGACAACGTCTTCAACAAGAGCGACAATACTCCATGGTACAACGGACCAACTCTGTTCGAGGCTATCGATGCAGTGGAGATGCCGCCAAAGCCAACTGATAGGCCACTCAGGCTACCCATCCAGGATGTATACAAGATCAGTGGAATCGGGACTGTTCCAGTAGGGAAGGTCGAGACAGGAGTCCTTGAGAGAGGAAAGACCGTTGTATTCAACCCCAGTCAGAAGTCTGCAGAGGTAAAGGACATTGAGATGCACCACACCAGCCACGCAAAGGCAGAGCCAGGTGACAACGTAGGTTTCAACGTCCGTGGTCTAGCTGCTAACGATATCCGCAGAGGAGACGTCGCAGGATACTCTGACAGCGAGCCTATGTTCGTCAGACACGACGAGACCTTCGTAGGTCAGATACAGCTTATGGATATACCAAAGGCAATCGGGTCTGGATACACTCCAGTGTTCCACGCTCACACCGCTCAGGTAGCTGTCCGATTCGTAGAACTTCTTGAGAACTCAAAAACCAAGGAGGCCAATCCAGCATTCCTAAAGACTGGAGATGCAGCTCTAGTGCGCTTCGCCCCCACCAAGCCGATGGCAATCGAGCAGATGGATGCTTTCCCCGAACTGTCCAGATTCGCAATTAGAGACATGGGTAAGACCGTGGCCGCAGGCGTCTGCATGAAGATCGAGAAGAAGTGATGCGACCCTGGTGAAGTTATGCCGGTTGTCACAACGATCAAGCTGACCGGAGACAACCATCAGGATGTAGACTTGGTCTGCCAGCAGATTAAGGCTATTTCCGATGAAACAGGAGTAAATCTGAGAGGACCCATACCTCTCCCTACACGAAGGCTCGTTGTTCCATGCAGAAAAAGCCCAGACGGCGAAGGCTCCGAGACTTGGGATCACTGGGAGATGAGAGTTCACAAGAGGCTTCTAGAACTGGTTACCAACACTGCTAAGGATGAGAAATCACTGAGAAAGGTCTTGAGGATACCTATCCCAGACTCGGTAACTATCGAGCTATCTCTAAGGAACCTCGACTGAGACTAAAGTAAACCTTCTTCTCTAGCCAGAGAACCCATCGGATCCCATGCTGGGAGGACTATTGGATCTCCTTTCAGTCCACTCTTCATCTCATCAGTCAGGTAGTCCTTGGGAGCGGCTATCTCGAACATATGTTCGTCATACCAATTATCGTTCATTGTGTAGAATCCCTTCTCCCCACTGTCTTCAGAACCCCAGGAGTTCTCAACTCTCCATCTTCTAGGCTTTCCATCCACCACATCAACCCCAGTGAATAGCATTGCATGGGTCATCATTGTCTGTCCAAACCTCAAACGATCAGCCTTCTCCATTCCGAATTGAATTCCATACAATCCCTTCAAATCGTACAGATCAGCATCCCATAGCCCCCTCTTGCGAGCCATGTTCTTTCCGACGTCACATCCCATCCAAACGGGAATGCCATCCTCTAGCAGTCTCTGTGTGATGTCCTTCATCTCATCAGATGGAACGTTGAGATAAACCACGGGCGGTCCTCCGGCTACGTTCTGTAGAAAATCTACTGTATACGTTCGATAGTACTCGTTTCTAGGATCGTTTACGATGCAAATGTACTCCTCCCAATCTACTTCCACATACTCATCGACGAACTCCAAAGGAGTCATAGTCCCCTTCCTGTGGAATTCTTTGTCCTTGTCTCTCCACTGCCAGTCGAACTTCTCTGGAGGGGTTCCCAGGTGAATGCAAAGAACCCTCCAAATCTCTTTCATCCTCTCCTCTTTGTGCTTTCGCGCCTCATTTTTGGATCCTCCATCATCGAGAATCCCCCTTATCTCGCTTGCAGTCGTCCGTAAGATGTCTTTCAGAACAGTGTTCATCGACCTAGTGCTGCTACTGCTATGTGACTCCGGATATGCTGACATTGGGACTAGACCGTGCTTCCTGATGAGGTTCGTGGCCATGTTCCATTGTCCACCGTCTCCAATTGGATCGCTAAGAAGAAAGTGAATAGTTCGGTCATCAACCGGTCTGTCAGAAGTCTCTAGTATCGCTTCCAGGAAGTGATTGGCTCTTTCGAGCTTGTCCCAGAAGTGGATATGAGCTTGGCTGAATTCGAAATTCTTCACGTTCATCTTCTTCATAGCACCTACTCTGAATAGATTCAGGGTAGCGAAAAGCCAACATCGACCGCTTCTTCTCTGGTTTGTAGCACTCCACTCATCCAGTTTCGTACTGAACGAGAAATCCATGTTCTGGACTAGATCCCTACGAAGTGCTAGTGTTGATAGATCTGCATTGCTAACTGCATTCTGAGCAACAGTGGCCGATGGGTCCGAATCGAATGACTTTCTGAATTCCTCAATCTGTGCTTCAGTTACTCCCTTGGACATGCTATCTCTCAGCCCTGTCCGAAACAGGAGAGAGTTAGTAATTGCCCTGCTATATCGGGGCTGCTTCAGCCAGACCCGCTGCAATTAGAATCTCAGCGATTAATGATGGGCAGGTCTCGATATCACCCTGTGTAAGAACTACCTCTGAACCGTCTGCCATTAGAATAGGATCCTCGACATCCTTCAGAACTTTGATTCTCAGAAGATTGTCTGATTCTTCGCTGGGTTGCTCTTCCATAGAACCAGACTCGGAAGGAGAGGATGCGTGTTCGGGGTAATCGTCCATCTCCCGGATCCTGTCCTCTTCGTCAAAGTCTGGCTCTTCCCATTCTTCTTCCATTGGGGCGACTCTTTTGGTAATCGACTCTTGATTCTCATCATCTGAGTAGTCTCTTAGAGTCTCACTCACTTCGGTGGCCACACCTACGGACTCAGAGTAACCTAGCATATTTGACCAAGAAGTAGAGGCCTTGTACATCTCAGTGAGATCCTTCAGTCCATTGTAGAATACCCTCTCAGCCGGGTCGTGCTTATTCCAATCCAGCAACGGCAATCCGATACTTTCCCCAGAGTCCTTGTTTACGGAGTTTAGTAGGTTTGAGGTGATAGCGTGACGCGTAAAGGAAGCAAGCCTGATCCTAGTCAAATCTCTGACGCATGTTCTCGCAACTCCAAGCCTTCTAGACAGAAGTTGGGCCTTAGCAGTCATCCCTTCTTCTCTCACAGTCTCAGAGAGCTCAGTTTCCATGTTCTGCAATAACTGACCGACTGCATCCCAGAAACCAATCCCGTCCGGCATAGCTACATCTACTGGAGTATCGCTCCCCCTCTGCTTTCTAGTGACCTCAATCAGTGATTTATGGACAGACTCTAGTTCTCCCTTCGATAGTCTACGAGGTCCAGAACCGACTGTCATCAACACCAACTACCCATCATCCCACGAAGGAGATACATCAACAATTCCTTGTGAAATTGACAATGACCATCATGCGGGAGAATAAAATCCATGTCTCCACTCGCGAAGGTGCAGGTGTACCCGAGTGGTCAAAGGGGGAGGGCTCAAGATCCTCTGCATAGCGCTTCGCAGGTTCGAATCCTGCCGCCTGCACCAATCTAGAATAAATGTAGAAGAGCCCTTAGAAGCTCTACAGAGCCATCCTTACCTCTTGACTCGGTAATCAGATCCGCAGACATGGATACCTCTGGGAACTCATCGTTTACAGCGACTGAAAGTCCGACTAGATCAAACATCGGTAAGTCATTAGGAGCATCCCCACATGCGATTACTCTAGAGGGATCCACTCCTCTCTGCTCCAGGGCCACTCTCAATCCATTTGATTTGTTGAGTCCCGGACTTGCAATGTGTACAGCAAAACCAGTGGAGACGACCTCTAGATCAGACCATTTGCTATCTGCAATTAGATCCCTCATCAATTCAAAGGAATCGGTTTCACTAAGGCACCATTCAGTCTCTCTCCATCTGTTTGACTCAATTCCTCTTGGGTCCAAACCATCGATTTTCGTGGCCAGCCACTCTGCCGCCTCCTTCGCCCTGCTCCCATCGGAAAGAGCCAGAATTTCATGACCTTCGCCACTGTCCCAGACCATACCTCCGTTCTCAGCCACTATGAATCCAGAGGCACCTATGGCTTGCATAATTGGAGTAACATTCGGCAGAGTCCTACCTGAAGCCAGTGAAACTGGCATTACCTCCCTGTCAACCCTTCTCGCAAGCTTGACTAGATCTTCATGAACACCCTCCCTATCCAGCAGAGTTCCATCTACATCAAATACTATCATATCCCAATTATCAGGGTCTGGGATTTCGACCATGAACGCTGGGATTCATTCCTGTTCATGATTCCACCGACAAGAGAACATCATCTTCAAGCCACACATTACTGTCGATGAATTGTGTCCGAAGACCCCGAGGACTATCTCATTCTCGATGAGGAAGAGGAAGAAACTCCCAAATTGAACCGAGAACGAATATCTCTGCCAAAGATTGGATTTCCGAAACTCTCCAAGCCAAGAAAAGAGCATGATGACGAGATCGAAGATCAAGGGCAGTTTATCGAGGATGGATTTGAGATAACCTTGGACGGGACTCATACTTATGATTGGAGCATAAGGGGGATGGATTGTCCGGACTGTGCGATGAAGGCAACAAGAGCAGTAAACAGACTTCCTGGTGTAGAATCATGCAGGATTTCAGTTTCAGATGGTTCTGTAGAGGTCTCTCAGGATATTTCCAACGGGACTATTTCACGGGTATCCTCTGTCCTCTCCAGTCTGGGTCATGACCCTGACATTAGCTGGCTCAGAGTTGTTGGAATATCTCCCTCATCTCTCTCCTCAAGACTTAGAGTTGACTCCAAGGGACTCAGAGAATGGCTTCTGAATGTGCCAGGAATCCTCGATGTTAGGTTGGAGAAGGGCAGGATTGAGATTCAGAAGGTCTGGATTTTGGATTCCGATCTCAGACAAACAGCGGATCAAAAACTCCGCGAAATCCTCGGCCCAAATCACCGACTCGAGCCTTCAAGAGAGTCTGGGTTCAGGAAGGACCAAATCCAACTACTTTCTTTTATTCTCTCAATACCCCTGATCCTAATTGTCTCATTCATCGAGACAAGCTCCGCAATTCCAAGACTAGTTCCTTCTATACTAGCTCTTGGTGGAATCATTTTCATCGGACAGAATATTTTCCAAGAGGCAATTGCCAGTCTAAGAAACAGAGTAATCGGATTCCAGGTTTTGATTTCTCTAGCTATTATTGGAGCTGTGGCACTCGGAGAATTTATCGAAGCTCTCCTTGTTGTGGCTCTAGTTGCATTCGCTTCCCATCTAGAAAACAGAGCTCTCATCAAGGCCAGAGAGTCGATGCAGGGAGGTTTGGACAGACTCCCTAGGATGGCTAGAATAGCCAAACAAAAACCCTCCGGCATGAGTGACGGGGAAAGGAGAATGATGGTGATTCAGATTGCCAACCAGGAACCAACTCCATCAAATTGTTCCGTTGAAGAACTAATCCCAGTTGAGGCTTTGGAGATAGGAGAATTAGTAGAGGTCAGATCAGGAGAAAAGATTCCAGTTGATGGAAAAATTGTGGAGGGAAGTGGCTCCATAGATAGAGCTCCCTTGACTGGAGAACCTATCCCGGTCCCTGTGAAAAAGGGGGACAGAGTTGAAGCTGGACTGACCTTAACCAGAGGACCATTGGTAATTAAGTCTGAAGCAATAGGTCAGGGAACTAGACTTTCCAGCCTAATTGATTTAGTCAGGCATTACAAGGATCAACCAACTCGTACTCAGAGCACTATAGAGAGTTTCACCTTGTTATGGACGCCACTAGTGGTCCTTGTAGCTCCGGTAATTGGCTTGCTAGCTCATCCTGGATCGATAGATCAAGCCATTCTTACAGCTCTTTTACTGTGGGTAGTATCTTGTCCATGCTCACTTCTACTTGCCTCGCCTGTTCCACACGCAGTAGCTCTAACCTCAGCATCATCGTTAGGACTAATCGCGAGAGGTGGAGATATTCTAGAATCTGCAGCCGATGTAGAATTAGCTCTATTGGACAAGACAGGAACTCTGACAACTGGGAACCCAACAATATCTAGCATAATCGTGGTAGAAGGTGAGACCGAAGAGAGAGTGCTCGGAATTGCTGCTGGTTTGGAGGCACGCTCGAATCATCCCTATGCCAGGACAATTCTACATGAGGCTGAGAAAAGGACCCTGATTCCAATAAAGATGGAGTCAATCAATGATGGTGAGGCAGGTGTTTCAGGGAAATTAGATGGAAAAAATATAATCCTTGGTAGAGCAGATTGGGTTGCTTCTGAGGGAGTCATCATCCCAGAATCATTAGTCCAGGCTCTAGAGAAATCAAGACAGGCAGGGATGGGATCTAGCCTGCTCTCAGTAGACGGTTCGGCGATTGCACTCATGGGTTTCGCTCATGACGATGCAAGATTCGGAGTTGGCGAGGCAATCAATGAATTGAATTCCCAGGGAGTCAGAGTGGAAATATTGAGTGGAGACGAACAGAACAGTGTAGAGGCATTCGCAAAATCAATCGGTATTGATCCTGGAATGTGTAAGGGAGGGGTTGATCCGGAAGAGAAGGCATTGTACGTAACTAACAAATCTAGTGAGCACCGTACTATGATGGCAGGGGACGGATTCAATGATGCAGGCGCTCTTGCAGCAGCAGACATCGGTATTGCGATTGGTAGTGGCGATCAAGTCAATCTTGATGCAGCCGATGTCCTAATCCCGGGAGAGGACCCCAGGGCTCTTTCTCGAATGATCGTCCTCGCAAAGAGGACTAGGAGAGTGGTATACGCAAACATCGCAATTTCCGTTTTGGTGACTTCTCTGTTGGTAATTAGTGTGTTAATGGGATATAGGATGAATTTAGCAGCGGGGATTGCTCTCCACGAGGCAAGTGCTCTGATGATTATCTTGAATGGGATGTGGGTATCTGGTTCCGAAACTAGGAGACTCTCTACTTTGGCGGATATAGGTAGAGACATTATTCAAGATACCAGGGAAATTTGGGACATAATCACTAACAAAGAACCAGGAGACAATTCTGCGACCGCTTGATTAACTAGACGTATATCCCGATATCATGGTACCTCCCGAAGTCGAGTCTAGGGTAGAGATAGAGTGCCTTCTATGTGGGGCGGTTTGCCGAGTCTCCCATGCACCAACAGTGGCAGCTCTGAAGGAGGAGAAGGTGCAATGCCCACATTGCATGACTGTAGTTGAGGCTGGCACGGACAAGAGGCCAGTGGACTTGACTTGTGCAGCATGCTCTAAGGTATTCACCTTGACTAGGAAGATAGTAAAAGTCGAGATTGAATGTCCCTCTTGTGAATCCAACCTCAGGATCAGGCCAAGACCAGGAAAGAGGGAGCTAACATGTCCTGGATGCCAGAGTTCCTTCTTTGTAACATTCTAGATATCGTGAAGTAATTAGGATAGAGAAACCAGCATTTGCCACTGTTTTCCACCCTCTTGTCTCAAATACCCATGAAAGGGCGTCGAAATGGGGATGGGGGCGTGAGTGAGAGCAAGCCGGATGAATCTGTTGAGCAAGATAGTCTCGACGAGCTCGATGCCTTGAGGGCGGAACACGCACTTTCCTCCTCTGCCATGGGGGCCGCTGCCAGAGCTCGTGAGAGACTCGACGAGGAATCGACTCTTCGCTCAGCAATCAGAAGAGAGAGAAGAATGAGAATTTCTGAGATGACAGATCGGGTCTCCGGAATGCAGGGTGCAATGAGAAAGGCAAATGAGATACTTTTCGAAGAGCAACTACAGCAGATAGAGGCAGATCTTAGAGACGAATTGGAAGATGAACTAGAGAGGCTGGAAAAGGAGTCTCTGGAGAGGGAGGAAAGACTACTTCGCGAGGAGATGCTACACAGGCTCAGAAGAGAGGAGAACAGACTCAGAGACCAGTTGGATCTGGAGAGGGACCGGAGGATAGAGGCTCATACATCGAGATTAAGGGACCGTCTGAGGGAAGAGATGGAGCTCGAGTTCTCTCGTAGGAAGGCTTTCCTTGCCGAGAGACTCGAGCTTGAGGCTAACCAGGGAATCGAGAGGATGGAGAGAAGAGTCGAGATGGACCTCAGAGAAGCAATGGAGTCAGAGGTCCATAGGAAGGCTGAGGCATTCCGTCTAGAGCAGGAAATCAAGATGAGGGATAACATCGCCAAGAAGAGACGCAAACACGAGTCGAAGTTGGAGAAGCAACTTGAGAACGAGCGCGAGTCTCTTGAGAAGGAAATGAAGTCCGACATAGAAGTGAGGACTAAATCACTCAGGGAAGAGGCGGAGAGAGCCTCTCTTTCCGATCTCGATCGGAGATTCAGAGCAGAGAGGAACAGCATGGAGGCTGCACTAGCCCTCAGGAGACAAGAACTGGCGCTTGAGAGCGAGGTTGAGATGGAGCAGAGAGTAGCTGATTTCGTTAATGAGCGGGAGTCAGAGATGCTTTCGAATCTTGAGAAGCAGTTAGCGAAGAGAGGGGAGCTTTCGAAGAAGGAAGTTTCTGAGATCATCAAGACTCTGGAGTCTGAGATTCGTGTGAAGATGGAAGCAGCCCTTCTGGATGCAAGGCATAGTGCGATGGAGCACTATGAGTCCTAGTCTCAATCCTCAGAAATAGTACTGATTCTCTTGTCCGCCTCCTTTGCGAACTCCCAGTATGATCTGCTTGCAGAGTTTGTCTTGTTGGGTTTCTGAGCTATTACAATGGGTGCACCTTCAAGGGGGGACTCCGCGATAGATACAGACCTTGGAATCTGAGAATCGAATACCCTGTCTCCGAAGTGTTTCCTGGCTTGCTCAGTGACTGTTTCGCATAGTTTACTCCTTGTCTGTACCATCGTCATCAGAATGCCTAGCAATCCGAGATTTGGGTTTACTGACTTCTGCACATCTCTGACTGCAGATATCAACTGTCCCATTCCTTCTAGGGCATAGAACTCTGCTTGGATTGGGATTAGGACCCACTCTGCAGCGCACAGCGCATTTACTGTGAGTAGACCAAGTGATGCTGGCGTATCGATAATGATAACATCGAAACTTTCCATTGCTTCACTCAGAGCCAGTTTGAGCCTGTTCTCCCTACCAACCCTTGTCGCAAGATCCACTTCTATTCCAGATAGATCCAAGTCGGCAGGGAGAACCCATAGGTTTCGGACTGCGATATGATTAGGCGGACCCCTTGACTTCCCTGGATTACTCTTCCTCCATGATGCCTTCATCGATCTAGTCAGAAAGTCAGGGCCAAGAGTGCAGTCCTCCAGTTTAAGTGAGGAGCTATCGACACCTCTCGAGAATAACTCGTTCATAGTCGGTCCGACGGTTCTCTTGTCAACTCCGAATGTCGTTGCCACGTTCCCCTTCGGATCCATGTCCACCAGGAGAACCCTCCTGCTACTAATCCCGTACTCCTCGCTGCCCAGGGAAAGGGCAGATGCCAGATTCACAGCAGTAGTCGTCCTAGCGCATCCTCCCTTGTGATTGACACAAGCAATTACAATAGCCACGCAGCTGTGTGTGCAATCCGGTTAATTGGGATTGCCCGATTATTGGATGACAGGGACGTTCACTTCGCTGAGGATCTTGTTCACGACCCTCCTTCCGGTTACTCCACGAATCTTCGACTCCGGCTTCAGTACGATTCTGTGGCTGACCACGTCAAGAGCAACTCCCTTGACATCGTCAGGAATTACGTAGTCCCTTCCATCTATCGCTGCTGACGCTCTTGAAGCCTTGAACAGGCCTTGACTGGCCCTGGGAGATGCACCAGCCTCAATTCTCGGGTCTGCTCTAGTCCTCTGAACCACTTGAACGATGTAACCAAGGATTGCTGGATCGATGTGGACCGTCTCCAGGGCCTTCTGCATCGCAACCACCTTCCTAGGCTCGACTATCTGCTCCACGTCGTAGTTATCCTTTCCACGAAGCTTCCTCCTCTGTAGGATTGCCTTCTCCTCGTCCATTGATGGGTATCCCATGCTCATTTTCATGAGGAATCTGTCCATTTGAGCCTCTGGAAGCGGGTATGTCCCTTCCTGCTCGATT
Source organism: Marine group II euryarchaeote REDSEA-S43_B8 (assembly GCA_001629235.1). Lineage (GTDB taxonomy): Archaea > Thermoplasmatota > Poseidoniia > Poseidoniales > Thalassarchaeaceae > UBA36. Next base: position 10,844 of record LUSA01000025.1, read on the forward strand.
GGGTTCTGGGTAGCCATTGTCACGAACGGAGCCGGTAGCTTGTGGGTGATTCCTTCAATCGTTACTTGCTTCTCCTCCATAGCCTCTAGCAATGCAGCCTGAGTCTTAGGAGGGGCCCTGTTTATTTCGTCTGCCAGCAGAATATTGGTGAATAGAGGTCCGAACCTTGGTCTGAACTCACCTGTCTTCTGGTCGTACATGTATGTCCCGATAATGTCAGCAGGCAGCAGGTCGGGAGTGAACTGCACCCTCTTGAACTTGCATCCGAGTGCCTCAGCGAATGTGTTCGACATCAGAGTCTTGGCCAGACCAGGGTTGTCCTCGATCAGGATGTTACCATTTGCTAGGATCCCAATGGCTACCTTTCTAATGTTCTCGGGCTTTCCGATGATGACCTTGGCTACCTCGCTCATCAGGTTGTTAGCATGTCCCGAGACTGACCTAATCAGGTCTTTAGAGCTAGAGCCACCACCTTGAGCAATCGTCACACTGAACCCTCTGAGTCCGATGCCGATTCCATGACTACTTGAGTGTTAGGTGCCCTTGAACAATTGAGGCTCCCGTCTTATCTGCCCCAGAAGTGGTCATTCTTCCTGTGTATGGACAGTAACTCCTCGTAGACTTCCTCCTCTACAGGGGTCATCTCCAGCTTCCTAAGCTTCCTGGCATGCGATTCCGGAATGTCCACTAGTAGGATATCCCCCTCCTCGATCTGCCTACCGACAGTAACACCATCTACTGAGATTGCAACTTCAGCACCCTGTCTTGCCTCCTTGAGGCTCTCTTGCCCAGATCTAATTGACTTGATCCTGCCTACTCGATTTCCGTCTTTCAGCAATCCTTGACCAATGTGGACCCTCCCAGCCAGAACTCTCACTCCTACAACAGCCGGTTTGGAGACTCTGAAAGTGTGGTCTGGTAGGAGCATGATCCGTCCGGGGTAAACCACGATTTCTCTGCTCTCCTCTTCAAGCTCGTTCTTCCTGGTCTCCACCCATTCCTCTCTCTCCTCTAGGATTCGGTAGATGATATCCGAGCCTATGTGCTTGACTCCTGCTTCAGAAGAGGAAATCTCATCTTCCGCCTCCTCTAGGATTTCAGTACTGAATGCCATGATTATTCTATGAAGAGGATCAGAGGATGCCTCTGCACTACGAACGTCCCTTCTGCTTACTTTACCTATCGAAGCCTCTCGGATGGGAACGTCTACTTCTCTCAGCTCTTTTGCAAGGGCCTCGAGACCGCCCACTGTATCGGATTTTATGCATACTCCCTCTTCATCGAGCTCAATAGAGAGGTTCGCCTCTTCGTCTGCTGATGCAATGGCAGCGCTCCGCTCCTCATCCGAATTCACAACCCTGAGAGTAGTCCCTACCAGGACCCCATCCAATGATGGCGCACTAATCTTGACACCTGCTGCAGCATATGCAGCCTCGGTGTTGTCCCAGCGATCCCCCGCATCTCTCATCTCGCTCATACCTCTAGGAGAGAATAGTCCCTTCACATGGGTGCTTATTCCCCCTCTGTCGCTTACTAGGACAATCTCATCGCCCTTCCTGATTGACCCCCTGTGTAGGATCAGGTCCAGGGTCTTTCCAAGACCCCTCTCCTCCTTCATCTCTAGAACTGTGGCCTCTCCAGATCCATCCACATCTGTCAACTGGTCGGAAAGATATCTTTCTGCAAGCCCTATCACGACCGCCAGAAGATCCTGGATACCCTCTCCCTCTCTAGCAGATATTGGCACCATGGCTATCTCTTTGGTGAAATCCTTGATCTTCTCATACCTCTCGAGGTTGAACCCTTCTTCAGCGAACTGACCGACTAGTTCCCAGTATCTCTGGTCGAAAAGTCCCAGGGATTCCTTTGACTGCCCCCTCATCGAGATCGCCATGGACCTGCCCTCTTCGGCATCCCATCCGTGGATCCTGTCCACCTTGTTCCCGGCAACTACGAAAGGGGTCTTGGATTGCTTGAGAATCCGTAGCGACTCCTTGGTCTGTGGCCTGCATCCCTCCATAATGTCCACCATCAGAATCGCAATATCAGCCAGAGACCCTCCTCTTGAGCGGAGGGACGAGAATGAGTGGTGTCCCGGAGTATCGATGAATAGAAGTCCCGGTGAGTCGAATGTCTTCCCACCAAGAAGGGGGGCGCAAAGCTGGTTCAGAACCTCTGAAGGTACCTCGGTTGCCCCGATGTGCTGAGTTATTCCTCCTGCCTCTCTGTCCATCACAGAAGAACGGCCCTGCTCCCCTAGCGACCTCACGTGGTCTAACAGGGATGTCTTACCATGGTCAACATGACCTAGGACAGCGACGATGGGTTGTCTACGTTCCGACATTCCACCCACCTCATGCTCCTTCCCCTTCAGAATTGATTCACTCATTCGTAGATGTGCTCTTCTGCATCACGGGCCCATTCGACTAGACCGTCTGGGAACCAAAGCCCCAACTCGAAGGAGGCCGTGTCCTCACCGTCAGAGCCGTGGATAACATTGTGGCCGATATCCATAGCGAAGTCCCCTCTGATGGTACCAGGAGCGGCAGTTCGACCGTCAGTAGGTCCGATTATGTTTCGAGCCACGCTAATCGCGTCGACTCCGGTCCATGCCATAGCCACTACTGGGCCAGATGTGATGAACTCGATTAGGCCACTGTAGAAGGGCCTCTCGTTGTGAACCTCATAGTGAGCCTCTGCTAGCTCCATAGGGGGAGTCAATTGCCTCAGTCCTACTAGTCGTAGACCCTTGTTCTCGAATCTACCGATTATGTCGGCCACCAGGCCCCTTTGAACACCGTCAGGCTTGATCATCACGAAGGTCGTCTGCATTTCTCCCATATTCCGGCCGAAACCCCTCCCCTATTTCAACGAGAGCAGTATTGGTTGGTACAAAAGGAGAACTATCCTTTGCCGTTTTCTGTCTGATAATCACATGCAATGGTTAATCCACTCACCCTCTTACGTGATGGCATGAGGGGTCAATTGGCACTACTGATTTCACTTTGCGTCGTTCTTCCAGGATGTATGGATGATGTAAATG
>LUSA01000026.1 GCA_001629235.1 Marine group II euryarchaeote REDSEA-S43_B8
ATAGCTGTGATATCTATGGTCTTACAGATTATCGGAATTGTTGGGGTGCTTGCTCTTGGAAGTGTCAACGAGGGACTTGGAGCACTATTTGGCTTGGCCGCGTTCGCAGGTCTTTTTGCACTCTTGATCCCTAGCCTGTCCGTCAACGTTAGGAGACTTCACGATACTGGTAAGAGCGGTTGGATGCTACTAATACTCCTCATTCCGTGCATCGGATTCATACTCTGGCTAGTTTGGATGATCGAGGACGGACAGCCACATGTTAACGCATATGGGGCGGTTCCGACAAACTCGTTAGACTGATCCGGCCCGCTCTACTCCTCTTCCCATTCACGTTCGCTGAACAGACGCACGTCTCCGATGCCCTGTGCCTTGCCCAACTGGAAGATAAGCGCGGCCATCATTACCAGGACCACAATCTCCAATCCAAAGAAGGGTATCCAAGACTCCCCTGATTCTGATAGAGCGGAATCGCTCGTATCATTGGCTGGCTCGGGAGAAACCGGCTCTTGCATGGGCTCCACGATCACCGTCCCTACCATCCCTACGCTCTCATGGGGCTCGCAAACGTACTGGTGCGTCCCGTTCGTTCCCGCTTCGAACGTGAATGTATAGTCCACGTTCCTGGAGGTGTCCCCCGAATCAAACAAACCGTCCTCTGCAACTGCGTTATGTGCGAGTAGCTCGCCACTCCAGAAAAACCGCACAGAGTCACCCTCAGTAATGGTGACCGATGAAGGAGAGAACCTCAGATTCGTACTATCCACTGTTACCACGACCTCTTCGGATGTTGAGACTTCCGCGAGGGACCCTGGAACCATAGCACCGAGTAGAAAAACTACAATCAATAGGACATGCCTCATCGAACCAATCAGGCCGAATTTGGTATACACCTTTTGCAGAGCCACGATCGGTGTAATCACACTCGCAATGGTATCCCTGCTTGCCGGGGCATCGGTCTCGGCGACCCTAGAGGACTACGCTGCGCCGGTGTACGCGGAGGAGGACCCCTTCGAGGGAGCAGTAGATGATGTGACCGGGGAGGACACATGGGAGGCCAAGGAAACGGAAAGCAAGCCATTTGAGAAGCACATCAGGAAGGCGATGAAGAGTCGTATGGACGATAGGATGGAGGACAGGACCGAGCACCTCGAGAAGAGGATACAGATCGATTCCAACCTAATCTCAGCCTTCCAATTCTGTCAAGATAACGCGGATTGCACAGCAGATGCCGAATCACTTTCCGAGATGATCGGCAAACTATCCTCGGCAGTGGATGGGATGCAGGCCAAACTGGACGGCTCAGACTCCATTGTCGACAAGGAAGGCTACGAGGACGGAACCCAGGAAGAATGCGAGGAAAAGGGCGGAACTTGGACTACCGATGATCGAAAGGGCGAGTACTGTGCCCTCACTGATGAATACAAGGACTGGGACGAGAGGAAGGACTGGGACGAGGAGAAGAGGATGGAGTTCTCTGAGGAGAAGTCAATCCAGCTGAGAGCGGCACAGCAAGCAATATCCTTCTGCATCGCCAGCCAAGACTGCTCAGCCGATCAAGAGACACTGGGGACTGTACTGGAGCACATGACGTCTAGAGCGAATCACCACAGTGACTGCTCGGACGATCGGAGATGCGACCGCGATCATGACAGGAGGAAGGGATTCCGAGGAAGAATCGGAGGCGTTTTCTGCAAGATGCTAGACAGGTGCGAGGATCGCGCCCATCCCCTTCCAGCACCGCTTCAACTAGAGATTACTCAGGAGATATGCGAATCCAGAATGGGAGTGTGGACAGAGGCGGCCGATCGCGGTGAAGGGGTATTCTACTGCGACTGGAGCGATGACCGCGAGCAGGACGACAGAGGGGACGAAGAGCAGGAGACCTCCGATAACCAAGAGGACTGCGAGGCTAACGGCGGAACGTGGTACGAGGAAAGGCAGTATTGCCATACAGAGTGACCAGCACTAACCGAACTAACCGACGCGCCAACATTCACATCTGTGCCTAGGCCAGGATGGCCATGAGCCAAGCAACCGGGGGAGAAATCGAAGGCTCCATGGATAGGGTCGCCAGAATCACACTCTCTCTAGGCGGCTTCATGCTCGTACTGCTTATTGCCGCTCCATTCACATTCGACACGGACTCATCAGGATACCTGGCCTCATACGTGATCTATTCCCTATTCCTGACCAGTATAGGCGTTATCATCGGTGTCTCCCTTATGTGGCTCAACGACCCCAGAAGAAAGTCTGAACCAGAGAGTATGATCCGCGAAACTAGTAGTCCAATGCTTTCAGAGGACCAGCAGAAGGTGGTTGACATCCTATCCTCAAACGGCAACTCGATGTGGCAGGCAGAACTGGTTCGCGATACCGGATTCACGGATTCGAAGGCTAGCAGGCTGCTATCTCGCATGGAGGCAGAAGGCCACATTAGGAGGATTAGGGACGGAATGGGGAAGCGAGTAGAGCTAAAGGAGGTGGAATTCTGACTTCAGAGTCCGAAAGAGACCGATTGATGCCGTTCATCATAGGCCTAGCCGTAGTGATTCTCGCGATTTCTTTTCGCAACCTCATTTCGATGGAGAACTCACTCGAGGAGGGAAGAGGGCCCCAAGGGGAAATCCTTCTAATGACGATACCAATGATGGTTCTCGTCGTATCTCTAATGCTCCTGATGGTGAACAAGACTGGTACTGGCATCAAAGCACTCAGAGACAAAATCCCAATCACAGCATTGATGTTGGCGATGTTCATCATAGGCATGCTGATCGAGCCGATGATCCCACGTCCAGAAGGGACACTAGGAGACGCTCTTGGAACCACCTTCCTACTCGTCCCGATACTCCTAATCGCCTTCATGATTTTACCATCGGGCCAGAGAATTCCGGATGAAGAGGAATAGGACGGCCCAATCAAATCCTAACTTGAACGTAGTCACCTTCTACCCTGGTTTCGTAAAGCGGCAGATCCTTCTTCTTGGACATCTTTCCCACCAGCTTTCCATAGGGCGGGAACAAAGGGAAGGGTGACCACTCCTCAAGACACCCATCATCAAGTCGGTGACGCGTTTGGTGGAGAGGGCAAGTTATGCATCCGTCTTTCACCTTTCCACCCAGTCCTAGAGGCCACCTCATGTGTCTGCAAAGCCCTTCGGTAGCATGGTACTTCCCACCATATTCTACGATCATCAGGGTCTTCAGTCCTAGATTCACCATCTTGGGCTTCTCTGGCTTCAGCTTAGTAAGACGAATGGCATTTTTCCACTGCATCTAAGTCCTCACGTTTGACATCCCGCCATCAAGATGGAATACCTGGCCAGTGATGTTGTCAGGGGCTTCCGTGAGCAGCCAGTGCATAGTTGCTGCAACTTCCTCTGCTCTGTTAATCCTGTTTAGAGGAATCATACCGACTGCTGCATCCTTGGACGCCTCTGATGAGGTTATGGGAGAGGAAAGCCTGGTTTCAGTAAGTCCGGGAGCGACTGCATTGACCCTGATTCCTCTTTTGCTATAGGTGGCAGCCGCTGATCTGACCATTGACTCTACGCCCCCCTTAGCAGCAGATATTGCCTCGTGATTCATCAGACCAAGACTTCCTGCTACGCTTGACGTGAAGACAACTCTTCCTCCACCGGCTCTGAGCATCTGCTTGCATGCGACTGAAAGAGTTACGAACGCACTGGTAAGGTTCGTCGATAGAACTTCCTCGAAGGACTCCCTGTTCATGGCATGCGGAGGCCTCACAGAGAAGGAGCCAACGAGGTGCGCAACCCCGTCAATCGTCCCTCCGCCCGATGTTATGCAGGATTGGACCGCTGCCAGAACCAGATCCTCGTCGTTTGCGTCCCCTACAAACCTCTCTACCATCTCCTCCGGTAGGTCAGATACTCTGGACTCGTCTCTCACAAGAAGGGTAACCTTGTTCCCCCCTTCTACCAGTTTTTTAGTGAGGATAATTCCTATGTCACTACTTCCGCCAACTAATAGGAAAGAGCCCACATCATCACCTCAGAACTATGATTCCTGTTCCCTGATCCATTCATTCAGTTGCTCTTCTAGCCTGTCCCATAGTGCATCCTTCATATTTGCAAAACCTAGACTGAGCATATATACAGTCGTTTAAGCGACCTCGACAAAATCCACTAATTTCTAACTGACTGGAAGATCCTATTCCCTGTCTCCCACCCACCCAGCCAGAGTGATATCAGTATCAGCAATATTTGTCCTGCCCCTCTCAGAATATGCCAGTGATTCTCATAGACTCGTCCGTTGAGAGGTATGTCATTTACCCACATGTTCAGGTTGGCCCAATACAGCACTATCAGCATCATTGTCAGACCCAGTGCCGCCTCCTTTCTGAACCAAGGCAAAGCAACCCCGATTCCTAGAACAATCTCGAAGGCACCACTGGCGTAGACCCAGAACCTTGCATTTCCAATGGCGTCTGGGTCTATGGGTTCGAACCAGGACGGGTCACGGAAGTGCTGGACTCCAACCCATGCAATCCACAGACCATACGGGACTGCAACCAGGTTAACCAGCCAACTAGACATCTGATCAGTCCGAGTCTTCACGAACTAGGGCTAGGTGTATGGCCACCCCAACAGGCATAAGCATCACGCCGAAGAATACGGAGACTGCGGATATCCACCTTTCGGTTTCTCTTTCGATACATCTTTTCCACATCCATCTGGTGATGAAGATGTCACCTGCCACCATATGGGCCCATGCTGCGGAAGCCCCAGCACGGGTTCCGAGAATACCCACCAAACTATCCACAATGTTCAGCGGGTCTGTGAAGCCCTCTGAGAGCTCGATTAGGCCCTCGGGATCGGAAGCGATTACGACCCACCAAATGGCAATTGGTCCAATGAAGAACCAGGGGCCTTTGAGAATCTCCTTCGTCCTTTCGTGTTCAGGGTAAACTAGCATCGCGAGCCAGAAGGGTCCAACCCACATTGTCGATAGGAAGAATGAGAGATCATACAGGTCCATGGGTCTCCCTCAGGCGTTCCTCACTTTGAGTTTCGGCCTCCTGAGGTCTTCGAACCATGGATCAGCACCGTTCCAGTCAGGTACGATTCCCATATCAGCGCAGATCATCTTCGCAGAAATTCTACCACTTTCCAGGATAGTAGGCAATCCGCTTCCGGGATGGGTCCCCCCTCCTACGAGGTAGAGCCTTTCTAGCTCCTCGAACTTGTTCTGGGGCCTGCGCCAAAGCATCTGATCTAGACCATGAGCAAGATTGAACACAGCACCCTTGTAGATATCTCGAGACGCCCAATCATCGGGAGTCACAATAGTCTGTGAGACGATGTGATCCTTCAGATTCGAGAAACCCAACTTCTCCATCTGCTGGAGAATCACGTCCATGTAATCGTGTTTTATCTCATCCCAATCTATGCCGGGATGACTTGTACTGGCTGGCACTAGAACATAGATTGTCGAATGCCCCTCGGGCGCCATTGATGGGTCCGTGACGCACGCGTTCTGGACGTAGACGGAGGGATCTTCCCAAGCCACCTTGTTCTCTGTGACCTCTCGCAGATTTTTCTGGTAGTCCTTAGCCGCGTAAATTTGATGATGTGGTGTGTCATACACCTTGTCTACTCCCAGATAAAGCATGTAAGTCGAGCATGAATACGACTTCTTGTCCAGCTTCTTGTTAGACCACCTCTTTCGTAGTTCGTCCGGCACCAAACCCTTCATTCCAGTAGCAAAGTCAACGTTCATGACGAACCTTTCAGCCGTGTAAGAACCCCTCTCCGTCTTGGCACCCACTACTGTCTTACCCTCAAACAAGAACTCGCTAACTGGCTCGTTCAGTCGGATATCCACTCCCAAATCTCTTGCAATCTCGCCCATCCTATGTGTAATGGTCCCCAAGCCTCCCTTGGTGTGGAAAACCCCATGCTCATACTCCAGATATGCGAGGATTGTGAAAAGACTGGGAGCATGGAACGGACTCATTCCCAGGTATTTGGTTTGGAAGGACATAGCCAGTTGCATCCTCTCGTCAGGAAACAATCTAGATAGATCAGAGGCAACGCTCCTCCATGGCCTCAGGACTCTGGCCACTCGTAAAGCACGCCTGTTCATCAAGTCCATCGGACCCCTCCATGGAGCATTGAGGCAATTCTTGGACAGCGTCATCTTCGTTCGGTTATCTTCGATGTATCTTCTGAAGCCAGAAGCGTTCTTCTCTCCACAGAGTTCTCTGATTTGCTCAGTCATGTCATCCAGATCGGTGTTAGCGTTCAGGCTCCCTCCTGCTCCGAACACTAGTCTGTAGTTGGGATCAAGAGGTATCAGACCTAGCTCTTCATGCGCATCTAGACCAAGGGCGTCAAAGATCTCCTCTGCGATTTCTGGGTAGTGGAAGAACGTCGGACCATTATCGAACTTGTATCCGTCCTTCTCGAAGACCTTCGTCCTCCCGCCAACTTCTCCCGTCTTCTCCAGAATGGTGACCTTAACTCCGGCTTTGGCAAGGAGCATAGCACAAGAAAGGCCACCTGGCCCTGCTCCGACAATGATTACGTCACTGTGTTCGCTCATTATCACCACTCCATGTCCAGGCCGTCTCTGAACTCAGCCAGCGACGGACCCATCTCTGCAATCAACTTGACCTGTGGATGGGTTCTGATTACTAAACCATCCATGTACATCAGAGATCGGATGATTGGAAACCCCTCCTCGCCGAAGTCTGCTCCTGCATCCTCTACTGCGGTCCTCACGGTCCTCATCATTAGATCAGTAAGGCTCTGCTCGCCCACGCTCTTTTCTCCGAAACCTTCGTAGATTTCTGCCATCCTGCTCTTGAACCTCCTCACTCTGTCTTCAGAAGGCCTCTGGCCGGCTATGCGCAACAGAGCTTCGAATGCAGCATCGTGATTGCTCTTTGACAACTCCTCGAAGAAATTGAATAGTGACAGACTAACGTTCCGTGGGGCTTCACATATTGCACCGTTGTCGATGAAAACGAAGTACCCATCCTCGTCGATTATGCAGTTGCCAGGATGGAGATCCCCGTGGAACGTCCCGATTCCGAACATGTAGGCCCCGTGTATTCTGAATAGTTCGATCAAGTAATCCCAAGGCAGGCTCTCGTCGTTTATGCACTCCTCCAGCGTCTTGCCTCTTACAAATTCGGAGACCAATACATGTTCGTTAGACATCTCAGGGTAGTACTTCGGGAATCTGAGCTTGGGCATCGGGAAATCCCCAGATAAGTCGTCTCGTATGGACTCTAACTCCGATCCTCCCTTAATCTCATTACGCAGGTCCAACTCTCTAGTTGTGTAGTCCTCAACGTGTCTGAGAAGTGCCAGAGGGTTCCCCACCCTCCTGAGTTTTGGCGACAATGAAATGGCCAATCTCATCATCCTCATCATCCTCTTCACATCCCTGTGAAACCTCTCCTTGTGATCCGCCTTGACCACCTTGATCACGACCTCCTCTCCGTTGGTTAGTGTTGCTCTATGTACCTGACCCACCGAAGCAGCGGCCAACGGCTCCTCGTCGAACCAAGCGATCGAATCGTAGAAGCCGCTAGGCGCCTTCTCCTTTAGAATCCGCTCGACGTCCTCTGAGGGGATGGTCGATGCGTTTCTGTACATCTTCTGTAGTTGTCTGCATTTCTCAATGCTCAGCATATCTGGTCTGAGAGCGAAGATTTGTGACAGTTTCACTGCTAGAAGACCCTGCTTCTGTATCCAGTCCAAGTCGGCAGGACCTTCCTTTCGAATCTCCCTGTAGAATCTGAGGAAAGTAAGAAGTCGCACACATTCACGGTGGCCTTCTCCCCTTTCAAATGCTGTATACGCTAAATGGTCAGAATTCTGAGAAGACTGGAAGCTCCATCTTCTATTTCGCACTCCCAGATTGTATGTACACTCCATCCGAGTCCAACCAACGTCTTCTCCTTCCTCCTATCTCTCTCTACGTTCTTCTGGAACTTCTGGCTCCAATAGTCTACGTTTGATTTCGGGAGACTGAGATTGCACGTAGGACACCGATGCCAGAAGCAACCATGGACGAAGATAGCCAACTTCCTCCCCGGGAAGGTGATATCTGGCCTGCAGATGTATTTCCCATCTTCTCCATCTATCCTCCAATGGAGACGATAACCTGGAAAACCGGAGTTTCTTAGGAATCTCCTAACCAATAGCTCGGGCTTGGTGTTCGTAGATTTGTTCGCAATCATCACATTGTGAACGGCTGGCGAAAATGCGGGAGGGGCCTCTAGAGTCATTGCTACTCCTTTTGAGTAAAATCACTCATCCGCAGAGGTACCGATGCCTGTCCACTCTTGAGTTGAAGCGAGTAGGGTGACTGGAATTATCACGAGCCAAATGATTGGACCAATTATATCGAGCCACTCATGTCCACTAGACTCCATATCCCCGATCAGGGACCCCACTACTTCTGGAAGCACAAGCAGGTACAGTATTGATGGCAGAAGCATGATCCTGCGGCCAAGCATCTCCTCAGAAATCATCGCAAATCCAAAAATTCCACCAATTAATGACCAAATACCTGATTTTTTTATAGATTCAACCAAACGTGAAGAACAGCCCATGCAATATTGGCAATTGCTACATTTTTGTGATCTAATACCTTAGTTAGCACGGTCATTCCTCAGAATTCCAACCCAACACGCCTGTCAGTGCTGTCATTCCCCAGAGTATCAGAGGAGGCGCCATTTCACCGGATAACTCCCAATTTGGATTCTCTGTAGCATACGTCACATCGAGCTCCAAAGCCGCGCAGACAATGAACCAGACCCATATGGGCCCAGCTATGACAGCAGTGAGCCTTGCTTGGGCCTGACCCTCAGTCAAGAATGCTGCATAGAGAAGGTAAACCGTAATTATTAGGAATATTCCAGCTACCATCAACTCGTTGTCATTGTCCGGATCGAGTTGACTAAACACACCAACAAACGTGTGTACAATTGCTGTGATAATCAGCCACCACTTTGGATTCATTGCCTCTGTTCTCAAATCCATTTCACTCATGCTTCTTCCTCCTTCCTGAACTCATTTTTCATGACCCACGAGAACTCAATAGGGACATTAAATATCCTATCCAAAATTACAGAGAACGTCTAGTCTTTCTTCCATATCTTCCCGCGGAGTAGAGAGATGCGCATTGGGCCTAGAGAGTTACTGGTCCACCTAGCGGCATAGGGACGAGGGGCTCGTCTCTGAGAGTGGGTCCTACTGCCATGGTTCCGTAGATTCCGATCTCCCCTCCGACATTGTGGGCATGTCCGAACCAGACTCTTCCATGCTGGTCGATTGCTATGTCATTGAAGAATTTTGTATCGTTTCCAGCAGAAATGTTAAGAACTGGAGCAACATCGATTGCTATGTCATTGAAGTCTCCAAAGCCGCCACACCTGTTGTAACCGCATCCCGAAGAGGTGTCCAATGGATCCCCCCACTCGTTCACCTGTACAGTGGTGAGCAATGGGACGTCGCTGAACGCGTCAGTGATCACTGTGATGTAACCGTTCCAAGTATCTCCACCTGAGTCTCCAAGGTAAGCTAGGGCGACCTTGCCCGCACTTCCCGCGGTGATCACTGGAAACCCTGTTCCGTTCAGGCCAATAGGAGGCGCTATCATGATAGGGGAGCTCCAAGTATCTCCCTCGTTCAACGAGTACGAGTAGTAGGGCATGTTGTCGAACCCCATCCAGAACGCGTGGACGTTGTCCTCTGAGTCGGTGGCCACCTGGGCCTCCTCGAAGTTCCAAGTCTCTGCTGTTCCGCTGGTCTCAGTGGGAAGTGGGTGCTCTGTCCAAGTCAGGCCGCCATTGGTACTCCTGTAGATGGAGTACCCCTCGCCCCCGTTGCACCCCCTGTTGCCTCTGTAGAAGTTCCCATTCTCGCTACCCGTGATGTGTCCAGTGAGTCCACCGCTCTCGCAGTCTGAGGGAGTTCCAGGCAACTCCGGACCCCAAGTCACACCTCCATCGTTGCTTGCAGAACAAACAGGGTAGGGGTAGTTGCCGTTGACGCAGAACACCCATGTAGTTTGGTGAAAGGCTGCTGGATATGGCGAGGAGGCTATGGTTTGGTGATCCTGCACGGACCAACCCGTAGCCACAGAAGGCCCAATCCAGCTCTGGCCCTCATTATCAGACCATTCCACCGTCATTCCCAACAAGGCGTGCATATCGAACTTCATGATCCGGTCCGTCCAGGGGTCCACGTACACGTAGGGGTCGTTGCTGTTGGGAACGGGCAAAAGGGCGCTGTATACGTCCTCGCAGGAGTACTCGCTCACATTGGACATGCCAATAAGACCAGAGCACCTGACTATTGCGGTCGATCCAGCCGGACCATTCCCCCAGCTAGTCATGTACAGATTGTCCAGAGACGTGACTCCAATGGTAGGCTCGAATGTGGTCATTCCAATTCCGTAGTATGTACCAACGGCACACACAGGAGCGTTGTCTCCTACTAGCACGGAGGTCCCGTTGAATAGGTCAGAGACCTTCGTAGCATCCGTGGCGTTGCCGTAATGGTACCATGTGGTGTTGCTGATAGATCCTCCGTTATCTGAGCATAGGGAGCCAAAGAGATCAATCTCCTCAATGACCTCCTTCTCCTCACCAAAACAACCACCTAGGGAGGCCATAATCAAGAGAGAAACAATACTGAGAGCGGCTGCACGCACGCTCTATCGGCCTAGCCCTCCCTACATCAGTTAAACGGACTATTGGTTTCATGACAATACTGAAGAAATTGAGAACCGGCAAGGGGGTTTGTTGAAATCACACCACATGAACGGATAAATCGTGAGATGCACCCCTCTTTTTCTCATTATACTGGTACTAAGCGCTCCTGGATCAGTAGGGGTTTTGGAACACTCACGGACAATAGACACAACGAAGATGAGCTCGGAATTGGTATCAAAACTCGATTCTGGAGAGAAGATTGAGGCCATAGTACAATTCTACGGCTCACCAAGCGAACTGACATGGGATAGTGTTGAATCCACGGGTGCGGAAGTCATCTCGAAGATGAGCGTCCTGCACGGTGCTCTAATCTCTGGTACCAACGAAGCAATCTCAGAACTCTCAACCAAGTCTTACGTCAGCCACATGGAGGCAAACGTCCCAATCGAGCATTTCTACCTGCCAGGCGATCAGGACGACTACGAATCGATGATGCACGAGACTGTAAGATGGGTAAACGCCAGTTTAGCATGGCATAGAGCAATTATTGGAACCGACGGGGTATTGAAGACCGAAAGCGACCTCTCCCTTTCCGAGTACGATGGAAAAGGGGCTACTGCAGTCGATCTAGATACCGGGATAGACGGCGAACATCCGGATTTCGATTGTGGAGAGCCTTGGACTGGGGAGAAACTGATTTGGTCAGCCAAGTGGACGGGAGTGGCATGGGTAGACGCACCGAATTGCAACTCCGATACATCCAGTGGTCATGGGACACACGTCGGGGGAACTATCGCAGGAAATGGCGATGCTTCTGGGGGCAGACGCCTCGGTACGGCGAAGGGAGCTACAATAGTCGCCTTGGGAACAGGTGATGGAGCGTCCATCTTTGCTGCCGTGGAAGGTCTGGAATGGACTTACGAACATAGCAGGCCAGGACTAAACGAGTTCAACATTCGCGTAGTGTCGAATTCTTGGGGTACTAACGGCGATTATAATCCATCAAACGCAGTCACGGTACTGACTGATATGCTGACCTATGACAATGATGTAGCGGTAATTTTCGCAGCTTCCAATAGTGGAGGGAGTGGAGGGGAGTCAGAGAATGACCTCAGGACGAACATGTATGCAAATACTCCTTCTGCGATCTCGGTTGCTGCACTAGTACACGAGGGAAACGCAGTCACCTCCTTCTCTAGCAGAGGGTGGTCGACCCAACAGCACACTTGGCCGGATATCGGAGCACCAGGTAGGAACATATGGGCTACAGCTCCACGGGCTACGGCAATCGACGCATCTACGAGGACCCAAGGGGATCTGTATTACATGGCTATCTCGGGAACGAGCATGGCTACACCGCACATAGGGGGGATAGCCACACTCTTGCTAGCAGCCGCACCATCTCTAGGGGTCGCAGACTACCAAACCGAGGACCACGATCACCTAGAGAGTCTATACTTCAACGAGACCGCAAAGGGTATCCAATTCGATGACTGGGAAGACAGGAATGAATCAAGGGTGCATGAGATCGAGTTGATTCTGGAACTGACTTCTCACTACGATCTTCTGAGGAACTCTTGCGAAGAGGGTAATGACGACGATCCCTGCAATGATATTCCAGAGGAATGCTACATCTCAGAGGAGACTAATAGGTGTCATGATTGGAGGGTAGGCCACGGATTAGTCGATACTGACAGAGCATTAGCACTATCTCGGACATTGCAAGTGATGAGGGATCCCGACGAGGACGGTTTCCTGGACTATCCCCAGGTCACGGTCTGGGATGCATACAACCACTTTGAGAAAATAATGGACACAAGGGAACTCCCATTGAAGACCGATCAACTTAGACACGCATGGAAGGGAGAATGGAGCCACTTCAACAATGGTCCTACGAGCACCTTCGGAACGTATGCAACCGAAGACAGGCACTACGTCTGGGTACCGAACGGCACCTATGAGATGCAGATAGCCTTCAGCTCCCTGGACTGGGACTCCAACACTGCTCAAATTGCTCAAATCAGACCAAACGTAGACCTAGGCTCTGATGGCAATGACGATGCACAGGGGCAGGGGACCGTAGTCGGAGACACCATCTACATAGCACTGGATGTCGAACCCGAGCACTGGGGCGAGTGGACTGAGTTTGACGTCACAGGCACAGCGATCTCCCTCCCTGTAACTGGAATAATATCTGGTTCGGAGTTCATGGAGCCTCGAGTCCCGTACACTTTCGACGTCCTACTAACTTTGGACGTGTCAGAGCAGCAGACGGTGGACGTCCCGCTTAGGTATGACGGATATTCAGATTTAGACCCAGCACAGCCGTCCGATCTGTATGATCCGGACTCAGCTTTCGATCTCCTGATGGTGAGGCCCGTCTACGACGAGAGCCTGATACCCGATTACGAAGAGCAACCAGCGCTATCTGCTAAGGCCAAATCCGCTCTTCTTCCATTAACAGTTTTCGGATCCTCTCTGATTTTACTGGCATTATTCGCAGGATTCCTATTCTGGATGAAAGAACGGGCAAGGTACGAGGAAGAGAGCCTGGAAGATGAGGCTCAAGACCAGTAGGGACAGACCTCACTTCCAGCCGTTCTCTAGAATGGGGGGTATGGTGTCCAGCACTGAGTCCCTTGGATTCTTCCACTTCATCCCAAGATCTCTCTGGGCCGGGGAAGCATCCCAGAACAGCCTCTTACCCAGGTGCATCCTTGCCCAGGAGAGGCTCACCCGTGGATGGAATATCGATACTATGAGGGATAGGAAGTATGGAATCTGCCGCGTGGGCACCCTAAGAGATGGATTTTCAGATAGAGATATAGATGAGGCAATTAGACGCTCGCTTGAAGAGTAATATAATTATATTTATTTCTTTTGAATACTTTTCATTTGTTTGAAAATTTATTTTGTCTCTTTTTAGTATTGATGGTTCAATAATTTTTCCATTTGAGGCTATGATAGATGTCATCACAGCAAGTTGAAAGGGATTTGTTAAAAAGGAACGAGGGACTACCATTCAGGTGCCTCTTCGATAGAGGGGGCCCAAGAACCACGCAGGGGTTGATAGTCACCATCCTGATGGAATCCTCCTTCGATGAATGCCAGTCTCTGACTAACCTCTCAGCGCTGTATTTCGCCAGACCATACGGGTTTTCCTCAATCGTTGCGTCCTCTGCCCACGTATCCGTCGTAAGGGTCTGACCATCCTTCCATGAACCCGGTCTGATCGCAGCCGTAGAGGAGGTGTGAACCAGGCAACTCACGGTTCCCGAGGAATCAATCGCATCGAGTACGTTCCTTGTTCCCACTACGCTGGGATCGACAATCTTCTCCTGGGCCCTCTTCGATTTCAGTACTACCACCGCTGCGGTGTGGATTACGGATTCGCAACCGCTAACGGCTCCTTGTACTGATTCTCTATCGAGAAGATCCATCTCAACAATCTCCAATCTCCCGCCTTCGGAAACAGGTAGCGACTTGAGGTGATCGACCCTTTCGGGATCGGAGGAGTCCCTGACCGTGGCTCTAACGTTCACTCCCTTGGAAAGTAGGTTAGCCACGATATGACTCCCGATGTAACCACTGGCTCCTGTGACCAGCACTATGCCCGATGACTCGCTCACCACGCTACTGCTTGGCCACCGACTCGTCTTTGTTTTTGCGGGAGCCAGAGAAGTCCGGAGACCACCAATTGGCTCTGCCCATCAGCCTCATCGCAGAGGGAACAACCACAGCCCTCACGATCGTGGCATCGACGAATACTGCTACAGCGAGCGCGAAACCAATGGATTTGATGATCATGACATCTGCGAAAATGAATCCAGAGAAGACTGCGATCATTATGGCCGCAGCTCCAGTAATCAGCCTGCCTGATGCCTGCAGTCCCTCTGAGACGGCGCGTGTGTTGTCTTCCGTCTCCAACCACGACTCGTGAATTCTGGACAGCATCAGTACTTCGTAGTCCATGGAAAGCCCGAATGCGATACCGAAGACAAGTGGGGGCACCATAAGGTCAAGAGGCTGCGGGGTGAAGTTTAGCGGTCCAGCTAGCAAACCGTCCTGGAACACTACCACGATTAGCCCGAAGGAGGCGGAGATGGATAGTATGTTCATGAAAACAGCCTTGATTGGGACTAGCACGGAATGGACTTGGAACCACACCAATACCATTGTCACAAGAAGAACGAAGGCGAGGGCCACAGGAATCCTCTCCTTGAGATGCTCCTTCATGTCAACCTCGTAAGAGGTCCAACTCCCGACTAGGACCTCCTCCTGACTGGAGGAGGTGAACTCCCTTACATCCTTGATCAATTGCTCTGCCTCGTCGCTCCCGCTAGGGTACTCTATCGGGACGTTGATCATCGCCAAAGAATTAGACACTGTGGTCAACCACTCAATACGAAGGTCCTCTGGCCATTCTTCTATCTCTGTGTCGAAGAGAGAGGGATTGCAAAGCGGGTGACTCACACTGATTACCCCCTCCACTGTTTCTACTCCTTCGCACACCAATGCGACTTCTGTGGAAAGGGCCTTGGAGAAAGGATCCTGGCCCTCATCAAAAACGA